>CAZEFP010000431.1:0-3697 GCA_964511565.1 uncultured Planctomycetaceae bacterium | reverse complement strand
GAGATCTGCAGCAGGTGTGTCCTCGAGGCGGGGGCGGGGGCGGGTGGTCCGCGGCCGTCGAGCGGCGCGCTTCCGGCGCTCGCTCGGCAGGCCCTGTGACCGCTGCAAGCCCTTGCGGGACGCGGCGGAGCGGGAGGGGTTGGGTTGGAGGTGGTTCATGGCTGGGCTGGGGGGGGGCGGGTCACCGAGAGGCCGAGCAGCACGTGGCGTCGAATTCAAGGAGAACCCTGCCCGATCTAGGGAAAACCATTAGCACTCAAGACTCGGGTAGAGCTGGGACATCCAGTAGCCCAATGGATGAAATTTCTTAAATAGCTCGATCTGAGGCCGCGCACGGCCCCCCAGGTCATGTCTGGCGAGGGAATGAGTCACCTCAGGGTGAACCCAAAGTCGGTCCGTGGAGCCACGGGAGGTCGCCAGGTTGCGCTGAGGGACGGGCTGGGGGGATGTCTCAGACTGGGTCTCCTCCCCATGTGGCCAGGCTTCGCCCCTTCGGCGCCGAGTGCCATCTCTGCGGTGGGACGGTGACTCCTCCCCAATGCAAGGGAGGGCAGCACCTCGCGGCACCGCCCTCCCCATGGGATCGTTCGAGGGCCCGAGGGCCACGGGCGTCACATGAGCATCGTGTTCTGCTTCTGGCCGAAGAGGCTCTTCAGGCGGCTCATCACGTTGGAGTGGATCTGACAGACCCGGCTCTCCGTGAGCTCCAGCATCTCGCCGATCTCTCGCATGGTGTGCCCCACCTGGTAGTACTGCTCGATGATGAAGCGCTCCTTCTGGGTCAGCGACCGGGTCAGGAAGCCCATCATGTCGTCACGGTTGAGCACGCCGAGGGGGTCGATGGACTTCTTGTCCTCGAGCACGTCGACCTTCTCCATGGAGCTGTCGTCGTCCCGGTCTTCCCACTTGTCCGAGAGCGAGTACATGGCCTTCGCGCTCGCTCCCTGGATCTCCTTGGCGAGCTCCTGGTGGTCCATCTCCAGCTCCCGCGCCAGCTCGGAGTGGGTCGGCTCACGGCCGTAGAGGCCGGTCAACCGCTGCAGGGCCTTGTCGATCCGGCTCGCCTTCAAGCGAACAAGACGCGGAACCCAGTCCTGGCTGCGGAGCTGGTCGAGGATCGAGCCGCGGATCCGCGTGGTGCAGTAGGTCTTGAACTTGATCCCGCGGCTGGGGTCGAAGCCGCGGATGGCGTCCATGAGGCCGAAGAGCCCCGCGCTCACCAGGTCGTCGAGCTCGATGGACTTGGGCAGGGTCTGGAGCAGACGCTCCGCGATGTACTTGACGAGCGGGAAGTGCCGCTCCATGAGGACGTTCCGGACCCGCTCCAGCTGCTGGACGTCCTTCTTGTTCCGGGCGACCTGATAGTGCTCCCAGATCTCCTCGGTCGGGAGCTCCTCAACCGGGAGCGCAGGCGTCGCCTTGCGGGCCGCCTTCTTCCGCGTGGTGGTCCGCTTGCGCGCGGGCGCCGCGGCGGCGGGCGCCTTCTTGCGCGCGGTCGTCGCCTTGGAGGTGGGTTTCTTCGCGGTCATGGGCGTAGCGCTCGGCGCAGGGCTCCGGTCAGTCGACCTTGAGGAGCGAATGAGAGGGCGCGTCGAGGCGAGCGCGCCCGTTGAGGAAGAGCAGCTCGATCACGAACACGCAGGCGACCGGGTCCCCGCCGATCTTGCGGATGAGTTTGAGGCCCGCCTCCATGGTCCCGCCGGTGGCGAGCAGGTCGTCGACCATCAGCACGCGCTCCCCCGGCGACACGGCGTCGGTGTGCACCTCGATGGTGTCGGTGCCGTACTCGAGCTCGTACGACTCCGCCGCCGTCTTCGACGGCAACTTGCCGGGCTTGCGGATCGGGATGAACCCCTTCCCGAGGGCGTGGGCGAGGGCGGTACCGAAGATGAAGCCCCTGGACTCGATGCCGCAGATCACGTCGTAGGACGAGGGCTCCACCAGGCTGGAGAGGCCGTCGATCGAAGCCTTGAGACCCTCGGGGCTCTGGAGCAGCGGCGTGATGTCCTTGAACAGGATCCCCGGCTTGGGGAAGTCAGGGACGTCACGTATGAATCGTTCGATCACGGGATAGCTCCGCGGCGCGGTCCCCTCGAGGGATCGCGGCGCTCACTCGTCTTCGGCGGCAGGTGGGATCGACTTGAACCACGACCCCGACATTTCCCTCCCCACCCTCAAGTTCTCCGGATCCACCGCCTGATCGGCCCCGCAGGTGTCGCGCAAACCGACAGTTCGGGGCTCCAAGGGGATCGAATGCAACGTCCTGTCGCCGATCCAGGCCCGCGACGTGGCCCGGTCCAAAGGGGCCGTGACTCGGACCTGACTACTGCCCGCGGAGCTCGCGGCGGAGCTGTGCTCGCTCGAGGCGCGTGTCCCGACCGTTGATGCTGGCCAGCTCGAAGAGCTGCAGGGCCCGCGCAGGGTCAGCTTGAGCCCCCCGCCCCTCGCGGACCAGCTCGGCCAGGCGGAAGAGCACGTCCCCGTCCTCCTCCTCGGCCACGCAGGACTCCAGCACCCGGACCGCCTCGGCCTCATCCGCCTCGATGTCCGGAGCGCCGTCGAGGTAGCGATCGCAGAGCCAGAGGGCGGCGTGGGCGTTCCCGCGGCCGGCGGAGCTCTTGACCAGGGTCAGGCCGCGCTCCACGTCGCGCTCCACGCCCTCCCCCTCCATGGTCGCGAAGCCCACGTTCGCGACCGCGTAGGGATCGCCGAACTCCATGGCCTTGCGGTAGTACTCCATGGCGCGGGGCCGATCCTGGTCCACGAACTTGCCGTACCAGTAGAGCACGCCGAGGTAGGTGATGGCCGATGCGTGGCCGCGCTCCGCGGCGCTACGCATCCACTTGAGCCCCGCCTCCCTGTCCTGCTCGAGGCCCGGCCCGTCCAGGAGCCGATCGGCGAGGTCGTGGGCCACCTCGCTGTTGCTCTCGGCGAGCTGCTCGAGCAGGACCCGACCCGCCGCCGGGTCCGGCTCGCAGCCCGTCCCGTCCACCATGGCGAAGGCCAGCCAGATCTCCGATCCGGCGTGCCCCAGGGACGCAGCCTGCTCACGAAGCCCGTAGGCACGGGCCTCGTCCTCGCGCACGCCCTCTCCGTTCTGATAGCAGATCGCCAGGTTGGCGATGGCGGTGGGGTCCTCCTCCGCGGCGGCCGCGCGGTACCAGCGCAGCATCTCGGAGAGGTCCTGGGGCACACCCTCGCCGAACCGGTGGCGGTATCCGAGGGTCACCATGGCGGAGGTGTCTCCCCCGTCCGCCGCGAGGCGCAGCCAGCGGAGGGCAGCGGCGTCGTCCCCGAGCTCCTCCTCGTAGAGCTCGCCGAGCAGCCCGGCGCAGGCGGAGTCCGTGTGCTGCTCCCAGCCCTCTTCGAGGATCTGAACCGCTCGGGCCACGTCCCGCACCTCGCTGTCGGCCGCGCTCAGGAGCTGACCGAGGTCGAGGTGCACATCGTCGCTCCCGGCGTCGAATGCGCGTTCGTACCAGCGGAGGGCGGCAACCTCGTCCACGTCCACACCGAGGCCCCCGTGGTAGCAGCGGCCCAGCGCCGCCATGGCGTCCAGGTCGTGCCCATAGTCGCGGGCCGTTGCGACACGCGCCCTTGCGCCAACGGCCTGAGTGGCGATCGCATAGACAGCGAAGGCGTGCTCGGCGAACACCGACTCGTTCGCGTCGGCAGCCATCGTTCGTAAAGTATCTGA
>CAZEFP010000430.1:0-3703 GCA_964511565.1 uncultured Planctomycetaceae bacterium | reverse complement strand
CGCCGCTCGCCGTCGGCGCGCTGGCGTTCGCCGCCTGCGCGGGGCCGGACCAGGGGGAGCGGGCGCCCTGGGAGCCCTTCCTCCCGAGGCGCGCGTCGGCCGCCAAGGATCACGTGCAGGGGATCGTCGGGATCACGCAGTTCTCGTCCGGGCCCGCCATCGCTGCGCCGGGGACCAACGTCGTCAACGACGGCGAGCAGACCTTCCCCATGCTCGGCGGCGCCTTCCAGCACGCGATGACGGACGGCGACATCCGCTTTGGCATCGAGGGCGGCCTCTCGGGGAGCTGGCAGTCGACGCGGACGGTGCTGGCCCTCGGGAACGGCGCGATCGTGACGCAGCGCGAGAACGACCTCCTCTTGCTCGATGGGTTCGTCGGGGCCTACGCCAGTATCCCCCTGGAAGGTGGGTGGCGCGTCTACGGCGGCGCGGGTCCGCTGCTGCAGTACGCGAGCGTGAAGACCCTCAGCGTCGATCAGCCCCCCGGCTCGGAGCGTGACGTCATCGACGGGTTCGGCGGCGGCTGGTACGCGCGGGCGGGCTTCGAGCTCGAGCTGGGGGGGCCCCTGCTGCTGGGCTTCGGCGTGCGATGGGTCGACTCCTACGCCTACCTCGGGCCTGACTTCAGGGACGTAATCGTCGAGGGCGTGCAGTTCGGACTCACGCTCTCGCAGTCCTACTGATGGGCCCGCTAGACTCCCGTCGTCGTCCCGTCCCCACGCGCACCGCTCCCATGAAGCTCCACCTGCTGCCCGTCGTGCTCCTCGCCGTTCTCTGCGCCGCTTCGAGCTGCGTCACCGTGGACGCCGAGACCAACGAGGTCATCCCCCGGGGCGACCAGCGCTACAAGTTCTCGACGGTGAAGGAGTACTCGGAGAACCTGAAGCTGGGCATGACCAAGCTCGAGGTGCTGTCCACCGTCGGCTCCCCCGCGGAGAAGAGCGAGCGGGGCGACGTCTGGGTGTACCTCCCCGAGCGCTCCGCGATCCTGGTGCCCTCGAAGGCGCTCAAGCTCCACTTCGAGAACAACATGCTCTCGGAGTTCGGCTTCCACGCCATCGTCCTCGGCGCCCAGCTCTGAACCGCCGGTCTCGCGGGCCGCGGCCACCGCGATGGGGCGATCCCGCCTAGAATCCGGGCGATGCTGATCCTCGCCCTCGCACTGCTCTCACCCGCTCTCGCCCAGGAGGAGGCCCCTTCGGCGGCCTCCAAGAAGGCGGCGCCCAAGGCTCCCTCCGGCATGGTGTGGGTGGAGCCGGGTGAGTTCACCATGGGCTGGGACGGGGAGGAGGGCCGCCCCGACGAGCGCCCCGCCCACCGGGTGCGGGTCGACGGCTTCTGGATCGACCAGACCGAGGTCACCAACGCGCAGTTCGCGCGCTTCGTCGAGGCCACGGGGTACCGCACGACCGCGGAGATCGTCCCCAGCTGGGAGGAGCTCGCCGCGCAGCTTCCCCCGGGGACGCCCGAGCCTCCGCCTGGCACCCTCGTGGCGGGCTCGCTGATCTTCGCCAAGACCCCGGGGCCCGTGGACCTCCGCGACTACTCCCAGTGGTGGGCGTGGACCCCGGGGGCGGATTGGCGTCACCCCAAGGGGCCGGGCAGCTCCATCGAAGGGATGCAGGCCCACCCGGTGGTCCACGTCTCCTGGTTCGACGCCACGGCCTACGCGAAGTGGGCGGGCAAGCGGCTCCCCACGGAGGCGGAATGGGAGCGGGCGGCGCGCGCGGGCGCGGACGGCCAGCGGTACGCGTGGGGGGCGGACCTCGTGCCCGAGGGCGTCCACCGCGCCAACATCTGGCAGGGCAGGTTCCCCTTCGAGAACGCCCTCGGGGACGGCTACGACGTGGCCGCCCCGGTGGGGAGCTACGCGCCGAACGCCCTGGGGCTCTATGACATGAGCGGGAACGTCTGGGAGTGGACCTCCGACCAGTTCCAGCCGGACCTCTACGAGCAGCGCGTCCGCAAGAGCGGGCCCGGGGTCGTGATCGTCAACCCCAAGGGGCCCGACCGGGCGGCCGACCCGCGCAACCCCTACTCCAGGGACTCCTACGTCCAGAAGGGCGGCTCCTTCCTGTGCCACGCGGACTACTGCTCGAGCTATCGGCCCAGCGCCCGCATGGCGACCCCGCCCGACAGCGGGATGAACCACCTCGGCTTCCGCTGCGTCACCACCCCGGCCCTATGGGCGGCCCACCGGGGGAGCGCAGGGGCCGAGGCCCCTGCCGGCGACCAGGGCGAGGGCACCCGCTGACGGCTCAGGTGTCCCCGTCGGTCCGCGACGGAGGGTCCGGCCGGCGCTCCTCGTCCTCCACCACCCGGCTTCCGATCCAGAGGGCGACCAGTCCTCCGATGAGGATGGCCACGTAGAGCTGTCCGATGACCGCCTCCGCGGCGCAGAGGAACTGGGCGGCAGGGGCCATCGGCGTCACGTCTCCATAGCCGAGCGTCGTGAGGGTCACGAAGCTGAAGTAGACGAAGGGCGTGTGGAGGCACTCGGCCGCGGCGTCGCCGTGCTCGATGAGGTTCGCGCCGCCCTGCTGGTAGGAGCCAGGGGCCAGGCACTCGGTGACGATGTGCAGCTCGGCGAACATGAGCGCCACGAGAAGGTACACGTTGATGCCCCCGAGCAGCGTGTCGCTGGACGGCGATTGCTCCCGGATGAGGGTCCGCATGAGGGTGACCGCCAGCACGCCGAGGTAGATCGAGCTGAGCGCCGACTTGAGGATCGTCTTGTCCAGCTCCTCGTTCAGGATCCACCGAACCAGCCACTGGGCGAGGAGGTTCGAGAGCATCAGGACCGCCGCGAGGGTGAGGATCTTGCGTCCCTCGTTCGCGACCCACAGCCCGGCGATCAGGACCCCGGAGAAGCCGATCCTCAGGACGGGGATCCCGAGGTCCGAGCTCCCCATGACGGGGATCAGGACGATGAACAGCACGAGGGCGACGAGCAGGGTGCTGAAGGGCGCCTGCCGGCTGCGGTGGTTGGCGTTGATCATGAGTCGGCGCGCCTCGCGGGGAACCTCTCGAGGATCGCGCCGACCACCGTGCGCGCCGCCTCGGCCGGATCGTTCTGGAGCTTCCTCGTCACGGTCCGGACGGTCTTCCCGTGCCAGACGGGGGCGTCACGGGCGGGGTCGAAGAAGTCGATGCAGAGCGTGCCCTCCGTGTAGTGACGGACGTCGGTCTGCTGGTAGTAGGGCCCTCCCCAGTCGTAGCGCCCTCGCCCGTAGAAGCTCGGGTACTCGGTCTCCTGGACGCGGTCGCGGGCGCCCAGGGTGAACGAGACCACCAGGTCCGCCGTCTCGTCGGGGGCGCAGCGACGATAGCCCAGCCCCGTGAGGTCCTCGGCGGCGGCGCGTTCGAGGTGGCCGGGGAGCATCGGGTTCATTCCCTCGGGCGCCGCGGCCACGCTCGAAGGCTCGAGGAAGGCGAACGTCTCGTAGGCGGAGAAGTCCGCCGTCGCATCCAGGTCGGTGAAGACGGGCGGTGCGGCGCAGCTCACGGCGGCGAGCGCGAGGAGGGCGAGGGGGCGGGGGTCCATGGCCGCCTGACCTTACCCCCCGGGCTTGCTCGGGCGGGTCCCCACGCCGGGAGGAACTCCCCGGGCCGGGCCCGCAGCGCCTACCATGCGCGGGCATGAATCACCCGCGTACCACGCCCCTCGGCCTGATGATGCTGGGTCTCGGCGGACTCAGCTCCT
>CAZEFP010000429.1:0-3708 GCA_964511565.1 uncultured Planctomycetaceae bacterium | reverse complement strand
AAGCCTCACGCGCCTTCTTGCTTGTGACCGAGGCCGGGAGCCGCGGCCCAGCACGGAGGCGGCCCAGCACGGAGGCGGCCCTGCCCGGAGACGCCCCTCGACGGAGACTGGCACCGGTCCGCTGAAGAGTCTCCGCGCCGCGCGCCGGATCACTCTCGGCCGAGCGGCACGTCGGCCCGGAGGGTGAGCTCGAAGTCCTTCGGGGAGAGCCGGACCATGGTCAGCACCGACGACACCGTGTCGAGGTACGTCTTCAGGCGCTGTGCCTCCTCCAGCTCGCGGGGCATGTTCGAGCTCACGACCTCGTCGGTGAAGGCGAGGAGTTGCTGATCCACGAGGCCGTCGAGGCGCCGCGCATCATCCGCCGTGAGCTGGTTCCGCGCCCGGCCGCCGAAGGCCTTGGCGACCACATCACGCTCCACCTCTCGCCGCTTCGTCGCGTAGTCGATGGACCGAGTGATGCGGTTCTTGGCGTCGAGTCGCGCCTGGTCTCTGATCAGCTCGCTCCCCGTGGAGGGGTTCAGCCAGGCCAAGACGTTGGCGCTCGGCACCGAGTCCAAGAGGGCCACCTGGAAGTTCCGGCTGTTGGAGAGGCGCGGCACATCGGAGGACCGCCCGTTCCTGTTCTTGACCAGCGCGTCGATCAGCGCATACCGGTTCGAGATGAGGAGGTTCTCGCCGTAGATCAGCGAGGCGATGTGCCCCGTCCCCGGGATCAGCTGCGACCAGAACTCGCGCACGAACAGGCCGCCGCCGATGGGCTTCTTGAAGTAGCCCGACTGCCCCGGATTGCGGCCCTGGATCCCGATGCGCGATCCGGCGAGCGCGATGCGCTCGCGCAGGTCCTCGATCTTCTGCTGATCGGAAACCCACGCCATCGCGGCCCAGGCGAACACCGGCGCCCCGTCGTTGGGGGGCCCCATGTACACCCGCTCCCCGGTGGCGGGGTCGACCTCCATGTCGCTCTCGTAGTCCCAATCGTTGGGCCTCGCGATGAAGGCCACGCGGTCCACCAGTGACTCGTCCAGGATCGCGATCAGGTCGCCGATGCTGTTGAGGCCGATCTGCTTGAGGGACCCCTCGAGGTTGCGGCGAGCCGCAGGCTCGAGGGAGTCGATCACCATCTGGAAGATGGTCGCGATCGGCCCCCGCACGTAGACGAAGAGCGTGCTGTCGTCGGGCACGAAGCGCGCGACCTCGAGGACCTCGTCGTGGTCGAATCCCTTGAAGCGATAGATCCGCTCCTGGGCCGACGTCATGAGCTCCGATGAGAAGTCACCGCTCAGGTCGATGTCGACTCCCTGGTCGAAGTCCACCACGCCCAACACGCGGCGGACCGCGTCCAGCGGCAGCAGGCGGGCGAGGAAGGCCGGGGCGAAGCGCTCGTCGTTCTGCTGGAGCAGCCCCTCGGTCCACCCGTACGACTCGCGCAGCTCCCGGACGTCCACCTGCAACTCGAAGTCCCGCTGCTCGGCGTCACGGTCCACCGAGAGGATCGAGTCGTTGTACGGAGCTGCAAGCAGCAGCGAGTCCTCTGAGCCGGTGGCTTCCAGCACGATCGACCGGTCCACCAGCTCGCGGGAGGTGCCGAGGATCGCCACGTCCCGGATCCTCGTCAGGTGGATCGGTCGAGCGAGCTGGGGCGACTTGATCGTCTTGACGGGCCCTTCGCCCTCCACGGTGACGCCCTGGGCCTCCAGCCCAAGGAGGCCGGGATAGTCCAGGGCAGAGATGGCGCCGCGGCCCCAGAGCGAGAGGCGCGCGTAGGCGGCCCACTCGGCCTCCTCGATGGACCTCCCGGTGAAGTTGGCCGCCACCGCCAGGTCCTCCCCGCCGATGACGTCGAACAGGTCGAGACCTGCCGGCAGCTGGGAGAGCTGCGCCCGGACGTCCGCGAGGACCTGCTCGACACGCTGCTCACGGGAGAAATCGGCCCAGGCCGGGGAGCCCATCAGCTCCTGGAAGCCCTGGTTCTCCTCCAGCTCCTCCATCACCTCGAGGTCGGGGAACCTGGAGAACGTGCTCCGGAGCTCGGCCCTCGCCACGTAGAGGTCCACGTCTCGGGGAATGAGCCCGGCGACGTCCGCGTTGAACCGGCCCTCGAGGGGCGAGAAGACGAACGTGGAGAAGGCGAAATAGCCGACGAACGAGAGGAGCAGCAGGCTGATGCAGCCCAGCTTGAGAAGGCGCTTCTTGAGGGTCATGTTCGGGGCGGTCTGCCTGGGGGGCGGCCCGGGCGGGGCACGGACGAAGAATCTACGACCGGGGCTGGCCGGGCTTCCCCGATTTCACGTCGAGATTCGTGCCGGAGGAGCCCCCGGACGGGCACCATCTGGGTTTCTCCCCCGCAGGAACCCCATGGAACTGAGTCAGCGCGTCTCGAGCCTCAAGGGCTCGGTCACCCTCGCCCTCGCCGCCGCGGCCAAGGAAATGGCCGCCTCGGGCCGGGACGTGATCAACATGGCCGTCGGTGAGCCCGACTTCGACGCCCCCCGCCTCGCCCGCGAGGCGGCCATCGCCGCCGTGGAGAGCGGCGCGGTGAAGTACACCCCGGCCGCAGGCCTGAACTCCCTGCGGCAGACCGTGGCCAGGCACCTGCAGGAGTCCCGGGGGGTCCCCTACGAGGCCGAGAACGTCGTCATCTGCCACAGCGCCAAGCACGCCCTGAGCCACGCCCTGCTCGCCCTGGTGGACCCCGGCGACGAGGTCCTGCTGCTCAACCCGGCCTGGAGCAGCTACAGCTCCCAGGTCAAGCTCGTCGGCGGCGTCCCCGTCCAGGTGGAGCCCCTTGCGGACGGCACCTGCGCGCCCGACTTCGAGGCCCTCCGCGCTGCGATCAGCGGCGCGACCAAGGGGATCATGTTCAACTCCCCGAGCAACCCCTCGGGGTACGTGTGGAGCCGTCGGGAGGTGGAGGAGCTGGCCGCCATCTGCGTGGAGCACGACCTGTGGATGATCTCCGACGAGATCTACGGTCGGCTCGTGTTCGACGGGGCGGAGCACGTCTCCCCCGCGTCGGTCTCCGAGGCCATGAGGGCCCGCACCATCCTGGTGGACGGGGCCAGCAAGGTCTTCGCCATGACGGGCTACCGCATGGGCTACCTCGCGGCGAGCCCCGACCTCGCCCGCACGGTCGGGAACCTGCAGAGCCAGGTCTCCGGCTGCCCGAACTACATCTCCCAGCGCGCCTTCGAGGCCTGCCTCAACGAGGAGCCGGAGGAGGTCGAGGGGATGATCGCCACCTTCGACCGACGGCGCCGGATCATCGTCGAGGGCCTCGAGCGCCTCGGCCTCAAGGCCCCCCAGCCGAAGGGGGCCTTCTACGCCTTCCCGGACCTCTCCGACCGCTTCGACGAGCGCGGCAGCGCGGGCTTCTGCGCCGACCTCCTCGAGGCCGAGGCCCTCGCCACCGTCCCCGGCGACGCCTTCGGGGCCCCGCGCCACATCCGCCTCTCCTACGCGCTGGGCGAGGAGCAGCTGGTGGAAGCCCTCGCCCGACTGGAGCGCTTCCTGAGAAGCCGCCCCTGAGCCGAGGTCGGCGACCGCCGCCGTGGCCTCAGGCGGGCGCGATCGAGTACACGTTCCGCGCCCCGGGGAACTCCGCTGCGGCGACCTCTTGGACCTTGAGGAGCACGTCGCGGTCCGGGTCGTCGCAGAGGACGTAGAACTTCCACAGGTCCCGGTAGGAGCGCTCGAGGTCACCGAGGC
>CAZEFP010000428.1:0-3722 GCA_964511565.1 uncultured Planctomycetaceae bacterium | reverse complement strand
ATGGCCCCCGTCATGGCCGTGGGCGACAGCAAGGAGGGGGCCTTCGCCGAATTCCTCGGCCAGGAACTCGGGGTCCCCGCGGGCGCCATCAAGAGCTACGACGCGATGGTCCACGACCTCACGCCCTCCGGACTCCTCGGGGCGAACAACGACATGCTCGCCGCGCCACGCCTGGACAACCTGTGCAGCTCCTACTGCGCCCTGACGGCGCTGATCGAGGCCGCAGGGAAGGGGCCCTCGCGCGCCCTGGCCGTCACGCTCTTCGACCATGAGGAGGTCGGCAGCGCAAGCCGAGGCGGCGCCGACGGCCCGCTCCTCGGTGACGTGACCGAGCGGCTGATCCTCGCCCGCGGTGGCGACCGGGACAGCTACCTGCGGAGCATCCAGGACTCCATCTGCGTCTCGGCCGACATGGCCCACGCCGTCCACCCCAACTACGTGGACCGCCATGAGCCGGACCACCACATCCACCTCAACGCGGGCCCGGTGATCAAGGTCAACGCCAACCAGCGCTACGCGACCGAGGCGGAGACCGAGGCGCTCTTCCAGCTCGCCTGTGAGCGCGCCGGGGTTCCCTTCCAGAAGTGGGTCATGAAGACCAACATGGCCTGCGGGTCGACCATCGGCCCCCTCACCGCCGCCCGTCACGGCATGCGAACGGTCGACGTGGGCTGCGCTCAGCTCTCCATGCACAGCGCGAGGGAGCTCTGCGGCGTCAAGGACCCCGCATGGATGGTGTCAGCCCTCGGCGAGATGTTCCTGATGGGCTGACGCGGCGGGCAGCAGCTCGGGCGCTCCGCGGGAGAAGTGGAGCGTCATCCGTGCGTTCACATCCGTCCCCACCTGAAGGCGGAGCGCACCGTCGGCGCTCTGCCAGCGAAAGGCGTCGACCCCGAAGGGGCCGAAGTACCCGAGCCCACCGAGCGCGATTCCGACCTCCCGCCCCGCTGCGGTGACCTTCGCGGCCTCGACGTCCGAGAGGGCGGCTCCCTCCGCAGGAGCCTTGGTGCCCCGCGCCGGGCGCCAGCAGAGCGGAAGTCCAAGGCGCAGCTCGCCCTCCCTGCCCACCCACCCGTGGATCGAGTACTCGTCGACGATGTCCACGAGGGGCTGCACCTCCACGGGCCCATCCGCGAGCGCCGCCTCTCCCCACGCCGCCACCTCGGGGCCCCACCGCTCGGCGATGAGCCGGCCCCCACCTGCACAGCACAGCGATCGGCGCAGGACCCAGGCCGCGCGGTCCGACGCCCCGATGCCGCTGCGCGGCACGGGCGCGCGCTCGACCGCCGCCCGGAGCTCGCCCGGGGACCTCGCCACCGTGGCGTCGGGAAGCGGATCCAGAGCCGCGAAGGTCTCGCGCGCGTTGGCCTCGATCAACACCCCCGCAGGAGGCCCATCGAGCTCGAGCCCGACGCTCCCGAGGATGGACCTCGCCAGGGGGGTGGGCATCCAGGCCGCCGCCGCGACCTCCGAGGGATCGAGCCCTGCGAGCGCGCCACCCGTCCCCGGGCCGAAGGTCTCGGGGTCGAGCGTCAGATCCCGCGGCCCGAGGAGTCCGCCCTCGCCCACTGCCCTCGCCAGCGTCGCCCTGGCCGCCGCCTGCCGACGACGCGCGGAACCGCCCGTGGAATTCGTCGCGCGGCCAGCTCGGTGGGCCGCCAGCTCGGCCTCGGCGTCCAGGTTGAGAAGCCAGGCAATCCTCAACGGTCCGAAGGCTCGCTCGTGGTCCCGAACGCCTCGAGACGGTCAAGGAAGGCCTCCGAGAGCCCGGCCTTCCCGCGCCTCACTCGGTCCAGGGGGCGCCCACGGAGCACCGCCGGGGTGAGCGGCGGCGGGAGCTCGGCCGCCCAACGGTCGAAGTCGGGCCCGTCCTCGGGGGCAGCGTCGCTCCACTCCGAGAACCAGCGGGCTGCGAAGTGCACGTGAGCGACCTCCTCCCGCCCGACGCGCGCGACGAGGGCGGCGCTCTCGGGGTCACCCGCCTCCTGCAGGAGTTGGTCGAAGCGACGGGCGTGCTCAAGGTTCCCGCCTTCGAATCCCAATCCCATGAGCGCCACGTACTGCAAGGGCGTCTCGCAGGCGAGGGTCCGCTCCCAGAACCAATCGCGCACCGGGTGGTCTCCATAGCAGCTGCCAAGTGCCCGAACGCGCTCCGCATAGACCGCTGCGTGTCGGACCTCGTCCAGCATCACCGAGAAGAGCCCTTCGCGGAACTCGAGCGGGGTCTGGGGGAAGGCGAGGATGGCCCAGCCGCACAGCTCCGCGGCCTGGACCTCGTGGTGGATGAAGACGTGGAGCAGCCGCGCCACCGCCGAGGCCTCGACCAGGGCCCCTGGCCGCGGGATCCGGTCGGCGCGCGGGCTGACGCGGAGTCCAGGGTCCCGGCCCGGTGCGCCCAGGCGGACGGGGGACGCCGCTTGGCCCGGGGAGAACGAGCCCGGCGGGGCGGGAGGGTGCACCTTGAGGCCGGTGGACGCGGAGGTGATGTAACCACGAATCCAGTCCTCCCGCGTGGAGCCCCAATCCACGCTCTCAAGCCCGTCGAGGCCGACCCGCTGGCCCGACCGATCACGGGAGGCCGACGACGCATCAGGACCCAACGGTCACCCTCGCGCCATCGGCTTCCAACAGGCCGCGAACCCGCTCGGACAGCTCACCCTGGACGATGATCTCGCCGTCCTTCGCGCGGGCGCCCGTCCCGAGGCGCTGGCCGAGGCTCCTGGCCACGGCGTGCAGGTCAGACCCGGCTCCACCGCGGGGCGTGACGAGGGTCACGACCTTCCCACCCCGGCCCTTGCGCTCCTTGCGGACGAGCCAATCAGAGCCCCTCAACTCGCCAGACGCCGCCTCTTCCTCGACCCGCGCGGGCGGGACGGCCGCCCCGCCACCGAGGGGTGTCTGCTCGACAGGTTCCACGGGCCCCGCGCGGAGCGCCGCGAAGGGGTTGTGGGTCAGCCCCTGGGTCCCCTGACCGCTCAAGTCCACCCTGCGCTTCTTCATGGTCGTCCCGAATCCTCGCCTCTGCATATGACCGTAACGACAGGTGCACGCCGGCCTTGGCTCAGTTTGAGAGGAATCCCCCTCCATGGGGTAGTTTCCCCGATCCCCGTCTCCACCGTACGGGTAATCATGAGTTGGAGACTTCGTGCCCCCGCTTCGGTACGAGGTCATCTCCGACTCCCAGGGGTCCGCAGCCGCACTGCCCCCCTCGGCTTCCTGGCCTCCATCCGCAATCCTAAGTATGACTCTCCTCCCGACCCACACCGCGGTCCTCAAGTTCGCAGGCCTTGCCTGCCTCGCGACCATGGCCACGGCTCAGCGCGCCGACGCGCAGGGCGTCTTCCTCCAGCAGTCCAACGACGTGGTCGCCATCCAGATGGAGTCGACCAGCGCGCCCGGCGGCTGGAACCTCAGCACCGCGACGCCGGGCTACACCGGAAGCGGCTACTTCGAGTGGACCGGGCCGAACTACTTCTTCAACTCCGGCAACGGCCTGTTCGGCTTTGACTTCGAGATCTCGACCTCTGGCCCGCACAAGGTCTCGATCTACAACCGCCACGAGGACCCCGACCCCACCGAGGAGAACGACACCTGGATCCGCATGGACGGCGGGCCCTGGCAGAAGGCGTTCTCCAACATGCCGAGCAGCGTCGGGAACTGGACCTGGGAGACGCGCCTCTCCCCGGGCGGCGGCCAGCTGACGTACACCCTGTCCCCCGGCC
>CAZEFP010000427.1:0-3743 GCA_964511565.1 uncultured Planctomycetaceae bacterium | reverse complement strand
CCGGTCGGCTACGCGGCCGGCTACTACAGCTACAAGTGGGCCGAGGTGCTCGACGCCGACGCGTTCACGCGATTCAAGCGGGAAGGCATCACGAACCCGGCGGTCGGGCGCGCATTTCGGGAGGCGATCCTCTCGAAAGGCAACAGCGAAGACCCGGCCGCGCTCTACGAGGCGTTCATGGGGCGAGAGCCGAAGCTTGAACCGCTGTTGGAACGGACGGGCCTGGCCTAGCTACTTCGCGCCGCCTCGAAGATCGACCACAGGGAGAGGACGACGGCGAAGCCGAGGGTGATCGACACCCCCGCAGGCAGCGACGCCGCCCACAGCAGGCCCGCGACGGACAGGGCCAGCGTGGACCCGACCTTGGTCCGAAGGATCAGCTTGGCCCGCTTCGCGGCCGCGGCGTCGGTGTTGGCGCCGCTCATGAGCCGCCCTCGCCGTGCTCGGAGCTCCCCTCGAGCTCGAGGACGTCCTCCAGCCCGTCGAGGGTCGCCAGTCCCTCTGCGTCCGGGGGGAGCGCACCAAACTTCCGCTTCCTCGCGGCGAAGGCGCGTAGCGCCTCCTCGAACTGGGGGCGACGGAAGTCAGGCCAGCAGTCCTCGGTGACGTAGAACTCGGCGTAAGAAGCCTGCCAGAGCAGGAAGTTGGAGAGCCGCATCTCCCCCGCCGTGCGGATGATCAGGTCCGGGTCGGCGGTCCCGGGGTCGTAGAGGTAGTCGCGGAGGGTCTCCTCGTCGACCTCATCGGGGCGGCGGCGGCCCGCTGCGACGTCCTCGCTGAAGGACCGCAAGGCGTCGGCGACCTCGGTGCGGCCCCCGTAGGAGAGGGCCAGGCGCAGGACCATCCCAGTGTTGCCCGCCGTCTTCTCCATGGTCTCGCGCAGCGCACGCTGGGCGTACTCTGGCAGGTCCGACAGGCGGCCGATGGCGAGGAGGCGGATGCCGTTCTCCATCAGGGTGCGAAGCTCGCGGCGCAGGTAGAGCCGCAGCAGTCGCATGAGCGTGGAGACCTCGAAGTCGGGGCGCTTCCAGTTCTCACGCGAGAAGGCGTAGAGCGTCAGGCTCTTGCATCCCAGCTCCGCCGCGATGGTCGTGATCGCCCGCACCGACTCGGTGCCCTCCTTGTGGCCGCGGACGCGGATCCACCCGCGCTCCTGGGCCCAGCGGCCGTTGCCATCCATGATGATGGCGACGTGGTCCGGGAAGACCCCGCCGAGAGACTCACGGAACGCGATGGCCTCAGGCGTCGGCGCCGGCGGCCCGGTGGCCCCGTCCTGCCCTCCGCTCCCGAGGCTCACGACAGCGCGCCCTCCGGGGTGGGATCCGGCGCCTGCCAGTCGGCGCCGAAGATCGGGGCGCGGTCGATCACGGCGTCACGCTCCGCTCCCACCGAGATCATGACGATGGGCGTCGCGACCAGCTCCTCGATCCGCTCCACGTACCGGCGCGCCGCGGAGGGCAGCGCCTCGAAGGTGCGCGCAGAGGCCGCGTCCTCGGTCCAGCCCGGGAGGGTCTCCGTCACCAGCTCGACCCCGTCGAGGGTCGGGAGGTGCGCGGGGTAGTCATTGAAGGTCTGGCCGCCGATCCGGTAGGCGGTCACGACCTCGAGGTCTCCGAGCCCGGCGAGCACGTCGAGCTTGGTCATGATCCAGCCCGCGGCGCCCGCGAGGTCGAGGCAGTAGCGCACCGCCACCGCGTCGAAGTAGCCGGCGCGGCGTGGCCGGCCCGTGGTGGTGCCGTACTCGTGTCCGGCCGCGCGCAGCTCGTCCGCCTTCTCGCCGAACATCTCGCTGGGGAAGGGGCCCTCCCCGACGCGGGTGCAGTACGCCTTGGCGATCCCGATGGAGCGGCCCACCGCGTGCGGCGGCACCCCTGCGCCCGAGGGGATCCCCCCGGGGCCGGTGTTCGACGAGGTCACGAAGGGGTAGGTGCCGTGGTCGATGTCGAGCATCACGCCCTGGGCCCCCTCGAAGAGGATCCGCCGCCCGTCACGGTACGCCTGCCGCAGCTCGGCGCCGGTGTCCGCGACGAAGGGGGCGAGGCGCGCCCCGACCTCGACGTAGCGCTGCACGATGGCCTCGACGTCGAGGGGCTCCTCGTCGTGGACCTTGGCGATCACCGCGTTCTTCTCCGCGAGGTTCGCGCGCAGGCGCTCGGCGCAGCGCTCCGCGTCCAGCAGATCGCAGATCCGGAGCCCGGTCCGGGACGCCTTGTCCGAGTACGCGGGGCCGATCCCACGGCCAGTGGTGCCGATCCGGCCGTCGCCCTTCCACCGCTCGGAGAGACCGTCGATGCGCTTGTGCTGCTCGAAGATGACGTGGGCGTTGGCCGCGATCCGAAGCCGCTCCGGGCCGACCGTGACGCCGCGCTCCTCGAGCCCGTCGATCTCCTCGAGGAGCTTGATCGGGTCGATCGCCACGCCGGTGGCGATCACATTGACCTTGCCCTCGTGCAGGATGCCGGAGGGGATGAGGTGGAGGACCCACTTGACCCCGTCGACGACAACGGTGTGGCCGGCGTTCGCGCCACCCTGGTAGCGGACCACGACGTCGACGCGGTCGCTGAGTAGATCGATGATCTTTCCCTTTCCCTCGTCGCCCCACTGGGCTCCAAAGACACTGAGAGAAGGCATGGGTGGTCGGGTCAGGGACCGGGCTGAGGTGAAAGGAGGGGCTGCGGGCCCCGGAGCGGCGGGGCGCCGCGCGGACTTCGCCGAGATGATAGCGGGCGCGCCTGCCCCGCTCCCCCCGGAACCGCTGAACCGGCCTCAGTCCGGCGGCTCGTCCCCAGGAGCGCCGGAGGAGGACTCCTGGCTGGCCTGACCGTGGCCGCCACCGCCAGGGGTCCGGATCTCCACCTCGGAACCCGCGGGCAGGTCCAGCGCGGCCTTGGGCGTCAATCGCTGGTCGCTCTCCTGGCCGGGCTGACGCACCCAGGCCTCCCCGGGGGCTCCGCTGGACCCGCCGTCGAGCCCGAAGGGCGCGCACCGCTGTCGCTCCGCCATCCATGAGAGCCGGACATCGGTGAGGAAGCTCAGCCGGCGAACGAGCCCGTCGCCTCCGCGACGGGCGCCCTCGCCCCCGGTGTCGCGCCGCACCGTCTGCCGCACGACTCGGACCGGGAGCTCGTTCTCCAGGGCCTCCACCGGCGTGTTGCGCGTGTTCGTCATGTGCGTCTGGACGGCGTGTGCGCCCCCCCGTCGGGGCCCCGCGCCAGCCCCGCCGCCGTGGGTCTCGTAGTGGGTGAAGGCTCCGCCCTCCCCGCCGAGACGTGGTCCGCCGAACGAGAGGTTGTTCATGGTCCCGGCGCTCGCCGCGGGCACCTCCCCCGGGAGCATCTGCCCGAAAGCGCCGAGGATGACGTCCACGAGGCGCTGGCTGGTCTCGACGTTGCCGGCGGCCACCGGCGCGGGATAGGACGCGTCCACCACCGTCCCCGGGCGCGTGAGCACCCTGACACCCTCCAGCAGGCCGGCGTTGGTCGGAGTCCCCTCGGGCATCAGCAGTCGGATCCCGTAGACCACCGCGGAGACGGCCACCGCTCGCGTCGTGTTCACCGGCGAGCCGTCGAGCGCCTGGGGGGCGCTCTCCCTGAAGTCGAAGGTCAGGCCGCCCTCGCCCTGCCGCAAGATAATGGCGACATGGTCGTCCATTCCTCGACCCAGCACCCGACCGAGATCCAGCACAAGGTGGCAGAGGCGCTTGGCACGCCGATGCACGCCGTGCGGGTAGAGACGCGGCGCAT
>CAZEFP010000426.1:0-3745 GCA_964511565.1 uncultured Planctomycetaceae bacterium | reverse complement strand
CGCGGGTGGATTCATCGAGGCGCGTCTGGGCGTCGTGGACGGCGCCGCGCAGGCAGAGGACCGCCGAGAAGGCGGGGGCGGTGTAGAACCGGTTGGCGAAGTGCGCGTCGTTGTGGCACGCGTCGTCGAGCGCGCCGCGCTCCTCCAGCTTCTCCTGGGCCTGCAGCACCTCCCGGGCGTAGGCGAGGGCGCCGGTGGTCCGACGACCCTCGGCCCGGGCCCGCTCCTCCGAGCGCACCCAGCCCTCGTAGGAGCCTTGCTCCTCGATCCAGCCGAAGAGCCGCGCGCGGCCCGCGTTGTAGGACACCAGGACCGCCTCCAGGGACCACTCCCCCTGGTGGTCCAGGAGCCAGCGCAGGTGAGCCGCCCCCAGGCGGGTGTTGAGCTCCTCGTCCTCGAGGAGCAGCCGCTCGAGCTCGGCGGGGTCTTCGGGGAGCACCACGCCGAGGCGACGGCCGGCGTCGCGCGCCGCGACCGGGATCAACTGCAGGAGGCCGAGGGCCCCTGCGGAGGACCGCTGCCCGCTCCGGCCGCGGCTCTCCGAGAACATGATCGCCCCCAGGAGCAGCGGCGGCACCCCGGACTCCTCGGCCGCGGAACGGATCGAGGCCCCCCGCGCCTCGACGTTCCTCAGCCCGCGCTCGTCGGTGATCCCCCGGAGGGGTTCGAGGAGCCGCTCGAGGGACGGAGGTGCCCCGCCGCCGCGAAGGACCTTCAGGACGCCAGCTGCCGCGGGAACGCCCACGAGGGCGAGCAGGATGAACAGGGTGCCGAGGAAGGCGTCACGCTTCATCCCTTGGGGAGGGCCGAACGCCCCCTCAGCGGCTCCCGTCCGGATCGGGCTCAACGGCATTCGCCGGAGATGGCTCGTCGGCGACCAGCGCGCGCGTCGCGGTCACCCAGCTCGCCAGGGCGGTCTGTCCGGCGGGGAGCGGCTCGAGCACGGCCCCGTGCAACTTCTCCAGCTCGCGGCGTGCGCGCTCCGCGAGCAGCCGGTCCGGCAGCTCGGCGATCAGCGAGAGCAGGAAGAGGCGCGCCTCGCGCGTCCCGCCGAGGTCGAACTCGGCGCGCGGGGGCGAGCCGATGTTGCGACGCTCGAGCGCGGCGAGGAACCACGAGAAGGGGTCCCTGCGGTCCACCTCGTCCCACCACTGGAACCAGCTCTCGGCCGGCAGGCCGTCGCTGCGGTAGTCCACGCAGGTGAGGATCACCAGCTCCTCACCGGCCCGGAGGTCCTCGGGGTCCTCGGCCAGGGCGCGGGCGAGCACGCTCACCGCCCGGGGCTGGAGCGGGCGCGCGAGGAGCAGGGCCGCCTCGCGGCGCAGGGAGGCGTCCGGGGAGCGCATGGCGCTGAAGAGCTCGTCCGACGCCAGCGGGCCCAGCTCCACGAGGCCGATGCGAGCCTGGTCACGGATGGACGGCCGGGAGCTCCCACGGAGCAGCGAGACCAGCAGCGGCGCCGCCTCCGCGTCGCCGATGGTCGCGAGGCCCTCCGCCGCGGGGAGGTGATACCGCTCGTCGGGGGAGGTGATGCCCCGCACCAGCGCGTCGATGGCACCTGGACCGCCGATGCGCCCGATCGCACGCAGCGCCGCCGTCCGGATGGACGGACGCTCCGAGTCGGTGAGCGCGAGCACCTGGCCCTGGGCCCGTTCGGCCTTCCGAGCGCCGAGGGCCAGGATGGCCGCGACCTGGACGTCGGGGTCGCGGTCGCCGAGCAGACCGATAAGGAGATCGAGGTCCTGCTCCTCGTCCCCGTTGCCGAGGGCGCCGGCGGCGGCGATGCGGAGGAGACCGCGCCGGTCGACGGCGGCCACGAGCACCGCCTCCCGACCCTGCTCCGCGAGGAGCCGCTTGATGGCGGGCAGCGCGGACGGACCGAAGCGGTCGTGGAGCGTGGTGATGACCTGCTCGGTGACCTCCCCGGTGAGCTCGGAGGCGCTCGACGCGGCGGCCGTCTGGAGGAGGTCCACCAGGGAGCGAGATCGGTTGTTGAACCGCGGCTCGTCCACGAGGAGATCCAGCAGGAGCGGGATGTCCTCCGCCTCCAGGATGTCCCCGGCCGCGGTGATCCTGACGAGCTCGGCGAGCCCCTCCTCTCGCTCGTTGGGCGGCACGGAGAGCAGGTGGCGCACCAGCAGCGATTTGAGGCGCGCGGTGCGCTCCGCCGGCTCATGGGGGGCGCTCCACCAGTCCACCTCGGCCAGGAAGAGGGACGGGGCGTCCGCGTGCTCCCCCGTCACGGGGAACTGCTGCCAGATGTTCTGCTCCCTGAGCCCCTCGAGCCGGACCAGGGTCCGGTCGAACCAGGGAGACGTGCGGCCCGAGCCGAAGCGGAAGCTCTTGGCGCCGCGCGCGGTGGAGACCCGCAGCTGCCGCCCCTCCGTGCCGATGGCCCCGCGCGGGCCGGGCAGGAGCTCGGCGCTGAAGACGCCCTCCTCGCGCAGGAGCGCGCAGAGCTCGGTGGACTGGGACGCCGTGAGGAAGCTGACCTCCCCCTGGCGCACGAGGGCCGGGTAACCAGGCTCCTCCCCCGCGTCGAGCACCATCCACTCGGGGTCCGAGGCCAGCGCGCGGCCGGCGAGGATGTACCGCGTCCCGGCGCCGAGGTCCGAGACGCTGACGACGATGCGCTGCTCGTCCTCCGCCGAGACCTCGATCACGGAGCGCGATGCACGGAAGCCGATCTTGCTGTCGTTCCACCACCGGGCCCACGCAGGGCCGTTGCTCCCGTGGCTCACGCCGGTGATCCGGCGCAGCCTCCGCAGGGCGGGTTCCCGGACGACCTCGAACCCGTCGAAGAAGGTGAAGCCCGCCGCGACGCCCACGAGCACCGACGGCACCGAGACGTCGAGCCAGCGCGTGGCCTCGCTGCGCGGGCTGCGGAAGCCGATGCCGGCGAGGGCGACGGCGCAGGAGGCCTGCACGAGGGGGAGCGGACTCTGGAGGCCTCTGACCAGGGGAGCGGTGTGCTGGGGCCCGAGGATGGCCCGCGCCTGGCGGTCCTCCCGCTCGGTGATGGCGATGAGCAGCATCCCCTCCCGTCGGAGGATCTCGCCGCGCTCCATGGAGCGTCGCAGGAGCTCGAAGTCGATGTCCTCTCCCTGCCGCCCCCGCAGGGCCCGGATGGCGATGGCGGAGACGCCGGAGCTGCGGTCGCTCACCTGGTCCACCAGGAGGCGGTTGACCTCCGGCCCTTCGAGGCCCGCGAGCAGCTCCGTGGCCGCTCGGCGGACGTCGGAGCGGCGGTCCGTGAGGGCCGGTCCGAGCAGCCCCGCGTCCTTGTCCTCGAGCCGGGGCCGGAGCTCACGCTTGGCGGTCCGGCGGAGGGGACCGCTGTCGTGGCGAAGGAGCTTCGCGAGGAGCTCGGCGTTCCCCCTCACGGGGTCGTTCGCGACGAGGAACTCGAGGGTCAGCGGCGCCGAGAGCCCGGGCATCTTGCCCTGGAGGAGCCGAACCACGTCGTCGCCGTCGCTGGCAGTGCCCGCGAGGATCAGGGCGCGGGAGCCCGCGTAGGCGAGGACGTCGGTGTCCTGGCGGAGGGCGAAGCGGGCCACCTCGATCCCGTCGTCGCCCAGGCGGGCGAGGCGGTCCGCGGCCTCCGCCACGGCGGGGTCCCCCACCCGGGGCGCCTCGAGGAGCTGCTCGTAGAGGAAGCGCGCCGAGTTGCGTGTGGAGGGGAACCCGACCGGGACCGGCACCGAGGCCAACCAGACATTCAGAGTCGGACTCCAATTCGTTTGGC
>CAZEFP010000425.1:0-3748 GCA_964511565.1 uncultured Planctomycetaceae bacterium | reverse complement strand
CCGACCGTGGGTCCTACGCCACGGAAGTCGAACCCCCGCATGCGCTGAGAGCCTCCCAGGATAAAGCGCTCCGCGTAGTGGGTCTGGTCCTGGTCGCCGTAGGGCGCGGCGATCCCGAGGTTCGCCTCCACCAGGAGGACTGGATCCAGGTCGTCCCCCAGGACGTCCAGCTCGAAGTAGCGCTCGCCCCGCAGGTCCAGCTGCACCTGCTTCTGGTCGCCCCCGAGGGGACCCCCGTAGACCGTGAACTCCCCGTAGGCATAGGTGCCACTGCGCGGGAAGCGCCGGTTGTCGAGCTGGCTCCAGGAGAGCCGCGTGCTGAGCCCCTGGAAGGTCGTCGGGTCGGTGGAGTCGGTCAGGGTCGTGGGCAGCGGGCCAGAGCTGAGGTCCCGGAGCTGCAGCTCCTGCCAAATCGCGCCGAAGCGCAGGGACAGGTCGCCCTGGTCGAAGAGGCGGCTGCCCTCCAGCCGCACCCGTGTGCGGTCCTCCCTGTGGGAGGTGAACAGGCGCACCCGGCTGGTGGCCTCGAACGCTCCTCCCCAGCGGTTGAAGTGGTCGCTGAACAGGTCCGGGTGCCTGTAGGCCACCCGCCAGTAGCTGATCTGGTTGCCGGGGGAGAGGTCGAACGCAACCGACTCACCGTTCCCGTGGAGCGCCTCCTTGCGGTACACCTCCCCCGGCATCGAGAGCAGCCCGCTGGGCGGCGCGCCCGTGTCGAAGTTCGTGTGGCTCACGGAGAGCAGACCCACGAGGCCGCTATCGGAGGCCACCCCGCCGGACAGCTGGAAGTCGACCACGCGCCCCTCCTCCACGACGAACTCGAGGTCCACCTCGTCGGGGCTACCGTCCACCTCACGGAACTGGAAGCGCGGGGGCCGGTGACTCGGATCCTGCGGGTCGAGGAAGTACCCCGTGCCAAGGACGCGCGAGAGGGAGCGTTGGGTGAGGGCGAGGTCGGCGACCTCTCCCGGCAGCATCCCGATCTCCCGGCGGATGACCTTGTCGCGGGTGTGGACGTTGCCCTCGATCTCGACGTGGCGAATCCGTCTCGGCCGGCCCTGGATCACCTTCACGGTGAGGTGGACCTCGGCCTTCGAGGGGTCTAGGACCTCCTCAACCTTGAGGACGCGGAAGCCGCCTGACGAGGCCGGGTCCACGAACATCGAGGCGTCCAGGTAGCCGCGCTCGCCGTAGAAGCGACGCAGGGCCTCGCGGTCGGAGGCCCGGCGCACGGCGTCGTACGGCTCGCCCGGCGCCAGGACGAAGGACTCGAGCAGCTCCTCCTCCGGGAACAGGAAGTCCACGGGCTGCTCGATCGGCTCCCCGTCGGGGCCCTCGACCAGCTCCACGGCCTGCAGCTTGAGCGAGCCCACGCGGTACTGCGGGCCCTCGTCCACATGGATTCGAACGCGGACGCGGTTGCGCTCGTCGTTGTACTCGAGCGCGTCCACATGCACCTCGGCGTCGAGCCAGCCCCCGTCACGGTAGACCTGACGCATGGCGATCAGGTCCGCTCGCAGCTCCTCCTCAACGAAGACCGAGCCGAACCAGGAGAACAGACCGCGCCCCTCGACCTGGGGATCGGCCATCTGACGCAGGCCCCCCTTCCAGAAGAGGAAACCCGTGTCCGGCAGGCTCTCGTTTCCGACGATCTCGACGTCCACGCAGCGCACCCGCGGCCCCTCGCGGACCACGAACACCAGGTCGCGCACGCGCTGGCCGGGGATCGGATCGGAGGCGACCCACTCGACCTCGACCCACGCGTAGCCCTCGCTGCGGTAGCCGTTGACCAGGGCCTGCACGACCCCGTCGGCCTCGTGGATGTACAGCTCGCTCCGCCCGGTCAGCCGGGACCACTCGCGCAGCTTCTCCTCGTCGTAGCTGTCGTTCCCGACGAAGCGCGGCTCGAGATCCACCTCGAACTCGAGGATCCGCACCTCGAGGCGCACCCCGCCCTCGACCTCGACCGGACGAATCTCCTGCACGAAGAGCCCGTAGTCCCGGAAGAGCGCAGCGACGCGCTGCTCGCGGACCATGGGGCGCAGGCGCTCCCCGGTCCGGAGCCCGAGCGCCTCTTGGACGACCTCGGGGGCGAAGGAGCTGAGCCCCTCGAACACCACCTCCTGGACGACCGGGCCATCCGGCAGCTGGGGCACGGCTGAGCGCGCCATGTCCGCGGTGAGCAGCGCCGTCGAGACGGCGAACAGGAGGCCAACAGCCAGCTCCAGGAGTCGAGTGCGCATGGGATGAGCCTTCGCCCGCGGCGATCAGAGCTGGATGGTCTCCACCGTGGAGGGCTCGAGGTTCTCGAAGCGCAGGATGGAGCCCCGGAACTGCAGGCTCACCGCGCCCGTCGGGCCATTGCGCTGCTTGGCGACGATGACCTCCGCGCGCCCCTTGTTCTCCTCGGTCTGGCCGTAGTACTCGGCCCTGTAGAGCATCATGACGACGTCGGCGTCCTGCTCGATCGAGCCGGACTCCCGCAGGTCGGAGAGCTGGGGGCGCTTGTCCTCTCGGGACTCGACCGCGCGAGACAGCTGGGAGAGGGCGATCACCGGCACCTCGAGCTCGCGGGCCAGCTCCTTCAGGGAGCGGGAGATGACGCTGATCTCCTGCTGACGACTCTCGGCCTTGGCGCTGATCAGCTGCAGGTAGTCGATCACGATCATGTCGAGACCGCCCTTCTGCTTCGCCCGGCGCGCGCGGCTGCGGATGGCCATGATGGACAGGCCCGGCGTGTCGTCGATCAGGAGGCGCGAGCCCTGGAGCTCGCCGGCGGCCGTCGTGAGGTCCGTGTAGGAGGACGGGTCGATCTTGCCCGAGCGCAGCCGGTGCGCATCGACCCGCGCCCGTGAGCAGAGCATCCGCTGGACGATGGAGAGGCTGCCCATCTCCAGGCTGAAGAAGAGCACCGTCGCATCGCGCTGCAGGTGCTCGGCCCGGTTCATCACCGCGTGCTCCATGAGGTTCAGCACGAAGGCGGTCTTTCCCATGGAGGGACGGGCGGCGATGATCGTCATCTCGCCCGAGTTGAACCCGCCGAGCATGTCGTCCAGGTCGTAGAAGCCGCTGGCGATCCCGGTGAGGGCCCCACGCCCCGACTGAGCGTCGATCTTCTTGAAGGCCTCCTTGATCACGAGGCCGATGTCCTGGGCCCCGCTGCGGTCCCGCCCGCCAGAGACGCCGAAGATGCGGTGCTCGCTGTCGTCCAGGAGCTTCTGGACGCTCTCGGAGTCGGGCGCGGTCTTGTAGCCCTCCTCGATCACCGTCCCGGCCTCGTGGATCAGCCGGCGAAGCTGGGCATGCTGGGCCACGAGCTCGGCGTGGTGCGCCGCGAAGGACGCGTTGGGCGCGCTGCTGAGGAGCTCCGCTAGATAGGCCACGCCCCCGACGTCTCCCAGCTGCCCCTGGCTGGTGAGGTAGCTCTTCATGGAGACCACGTCGAGCGCGAGCCCCTTGTCTTGCAGGTGCAGGAGCGCCTTGTAGAC
This sequence comes from uncultured Planctomycetaceae bacterium, assembly GCA_964511565.1. Taxonomy (GTDB): domain Bacteria; phylum Planctomycetota; class UBA1135; order UBA1135; genus Saltatorellus. The sequence goes on along the minus strand of CAZEFP010000425.1, from coordinate 260 downwards.
CAGGGCGTGACGACGCTCGAAGAAGTCGTCCTCGGAGAGGATCGGCTCGAGCTCGGGCAGGCGGTCGGGGGCCTGGAGCAGGGCCCCCAGGACCATGCGCTCGGCGTCCACGTCGTGGGGCGCGCGCCGCATTCCGGACAGCTGCCGTCCGTCGTCGTCCGCGTAGTCTCCGTCCACGGGCGCAGGATACGCCAGCGGCCCGGTCGATGGAACGCGGAGGGCGGACATCGCCCTTCTCAAGGAGCGCGGCGGGGGCAGCC
>CAZEFP010000424.1:0-3748 GCA_964511565.1 uncultured Planctomycetaceae bacterium | reverse complement strand
GATCTTGGCGGCTGCGCCGTGGTCTCTGGCGCTCCTGCTCCTGGCCGCGGGTCGCGCGAGCCCCGGGTCGGTGGAGGACCTCTTCGCCCGCGGCGCCTACCCCTGGATCGCGGGGGCCGTCGGGGAGGGGGCCGGGCTCTGGGCGGCCTTCACCGGCGCCCCGCGCCGGGCGAGCGGCTTCCTGTCCCTCTCCGAGGTGGGGCTGCTGGGAGCGGCGGTGGCGTCGTGCTGGCTCCTCCGCCGGGCGTGGAGGTGGCGAGGCGCGTCTGGCGCGGTCCTGGTCGCTCTGGCGGCGAGCGGCTGCGGAGCGCTGCTCTTCCTCTCGCTCTGGGGGCTGAACTACTCGCGGCTCCCGCTGGCTCACTCCCTGGGGCTCGAGCCGGACGGGGCCTCGGCGTCCGAGCTCGATCGGCTCGCAGGTTCCCTCGAGGCGCAGCTCGTCCCGTACCTCACCGGCCCGGGCCTCGAGGTCGAGGGGCGAGACGGGGGGGCCTCCCTCCAGCAGGCCGCGGCGGCCTGGCGGGAAGCGATCGAGCGGGAGCCGGTGCTCGGGGCGGGCTCCGGCGTCCTGGTGCGGCCGATGCTCTCCGGAGCGATCGTGACGGCGGGGATCAGCGGCATCTTCAGCCCCTTCACCCAGGAGGCTCACGTGGCGGCGCACCTCCCCGCGCCGGACCTCCTCTTCACCGCCTGTCATGAGCTGGCCCACGCCCAGGGCTGGGCACGTGAGGACGAGGCCAACTACCTGGCCTGGCGGGTCGGGAGCCGGAGCTCGAGCGCCCAGGTGCGGGGGGCTGCCCGGCTCCTCGCGCTGGGGCACGTGTTGGGCGCGCTGAGGCGCGCGAACCCCGAACGGTTCAAGGCGCGGGTCGATGGCCTCGACCCGGTGGTCCTCGCGGCCATGGCGGACCGTGCACGATTCTGGGACCAGGAGCGCTCGCCCACCGCGAGCCGCGCGGCGTCGGCGGTCAACGACGCCTACCTGCGTTCCCAGGGGCAGGACGGGGTGGCCTCCTACGGCCGCATGGTGGACCTGCTGGTGGCCGAGTGGCGGTCGGCCGGCGAGCGGCTTCCCGGGGGAGATCCGCGCTGAGGTCGGGCGGGGAGCGGCTATCCTGACCCCATGCCGAGCCCCATCCTCGCCGCCCTGGTCGCGGCGCCCCTGACCGCTGCTGCAGCTCCCACCTCGACGGCCCCCGTCCTCCCGCAGGAGGTCTCCGACGAGGCCCGCCAGGTGCTCGCCCGAATGCAGATCCCCGAGGGCTTCCGGGGGGAGATCTTCGCGTCCGAGCCCATGCTGGCCAACCCGGTGGCCTTCTGCTTCGACGTGTTCGGTCGGGTCTACGTGGCCGAGACCTTCAGGCACCACAAGGGGGTCACGGACATCCGCAGCCACATGGGGTGGCTCGAGGACGACCTCGCCATCAAGACGGTGGCGGATCGCGTCGCGATGTTCCGCAAGCACGAGGGCGAGGACGGGCTCCGCGACGGGTACTCGGTGGAGACCGAGCGCATCACGCGCCTGGTGGACACCGACGGGGACGGCGTGGCCGACGAGGCGACGGCCTTCGCGGACGACTTCGCGGACCCCGCGGCGGGGATCGGGGCGGGCCTGCTCGCGCGCCGCCGCACGGACGGCGCGACCGAGCTGTGGTTCACCTGCATCCCCGACCTGTGGCGTCTGCTCGACGTCGACGGAGATGGCGTGGCCGAGGACCTCTCCCGTCACAGCACAGGCTATGGCCTCCGCGTCGCGCTCCTCGGGCACGACCTGCACGGCCTCGTCATCGGACCGGACGGCCGCCTCTACTTCTCCATCGGCGATCGGGGCTTCAACGTCACCACCGACGAGGGCGCGCGCCTCGTCCGGTACGGGACCGGGGCGGTCTTCCGGTGTGAGCTCGACGGTACCGGGCTGGAGATCTTCTGCGACGGGCTGCGGAACCCACAGGAGCTGGCCTTCGACGACAGCGGGAACCTCTTCACCCTCGACAACAACTCGGACGGCGGCGACCAGGCGCGTTGGACCTACCTCTTGCGTGACAGCGACACCGGCTGGCGCCAGGCCTACCAGTGGGTCCGCCGGCCGAACGCGCGGGGTCCCTGGAACGAGGAGCGTCTGTGGTACCCCTACTTCGAGGGGCAGCCGCTCTATCTCCTCCCGCCGATCGCCAACTTCACCAGCGGTCCCTCCGGGCTCACCACCTACCCCGGCACGGGCTGGGGCGACCGCTGGCACGACACCTTCTTCGTGTGCGACTTCCGCGGGAACCCCGGGTACAGCGGGATCTACTCGTTCCGCAACGGGCCGGATGGCGCTGGCTTCAAGGCGGAGGAGATCGAGAAGTTCGTCTGGGACGTGCTGCCCACGGACGTGGACTTCGGCGTCGACGGCAACCTGTACTTCTCCGACTGGGTGAGCGGCTGGAACCAGACCGGCAAGGGGCGGATGTTCCGCATCGCCCCCGAGGCCCGGGGCGAGGCCGAGGAGCGGCTCGTGGCGGAGGTCGCCGCGCTCCTGCAGGGGGGGCTCGACGGGCTCGACGACGGCGCGCTCCTCGCGCTCTTCGAGCATCGGGATCGGCGAGTGCGCCAGGAGGCGCAGCTCCTGATGGCGAGCCGCATTCTCGCGGAGCTGGAGCGCGACCCGCTGGAAGAGGCTCCCCTCGGCCGCCTGCTGGACGTGGTGACCGACGGTGAGGCCCAGAGCCTCCAGCGAGTCCACGCCATCTGGTGCGCGGGTCACGTCGGGCGGCGGATGGGGGACGGCGACGTGTCCTCGCTGCTGCGATCTGCCTCCCTGGATCAGGCGCTGCTGGTGGCCCTGGCGGACCCCGATCCCGAGGTGGTGGTGCAGGCCCTCCGGGTGGCCGCAGAGCGAGACGCCGTGGACTTCCCAACGGCGGCCCTTGGCCTCCTGAGGTCACACCCCGAGCCGCGGGTACGGCTCCTCGCGGCCGAGGCCGTGGGCCGGCCGGGGCTCCCTGTCGAGCTGGGAGCGGCCGCCTTCGACGAGCTGGTGGAGCTCCTGGTCTCGGAGGGAGCCGGTGACCCCTGGCTGCGGACGGCGGCCATCTGCGCCCTGGACCGGATGGGGCCAGCGGCTCCCGTGGCGGGGCTCGACGACCACCCCGACGAGTTCGTCCGCCAGTGCGCCGTCGTGGTGCTCCGGCGACAGGGGGATCGTCGCATCGCGAAGTTCCTCTCGGACCCCGCGCCGGCGGTGCGCGCGGAGGCCGCCCGTGGGATCCACGACGCGCCGGTGACCTCGGCCATGGGGGCGCTCTCGGCGGCCCTCCCCGGGCTGGCTGCGGAGGGGGACCCGACGACGATCCGCCGGGCCCTCCACGCGTGCCGTGAGATGGGAACCGACGGCAGCGCCTCGCGCCTGCTCGAATTCGCCTTGAGCGAGGACGCCGATGCCGCGCTGAGGGCCGAGGCGCTCCGGATCCTGGCCTCGTGGACCCGCCCCCTCACTCGTGACGGGATCGTCATGGATCACCGGCCCCTGCCCGCGGGCCAGATCGGTGACCTTCGGATGGCCGTGGCGGAGGTGGACTCCGGTGAGGCCATGGGCAAGCTGACCCGTAGCCCCGCCCTCGCCGACCGCGCTGTGGGGTCGGCGCTGCTCGATCTCATCGCCAGCCTCGACCACCCCGGACCCGAGGCGGCGGTTTCCCTGGCGGCGATGGCGGCGCAGGAGGGCGCGGACGCAGAGGTCCGCCGGAGGGCGTACCGGAGGCTCCTC
>CAZEFP010000423.1:0-3783 GCA_964511565.1 uncultured Planctomycetaceae bacterium | reverse complement strand
GGCGCTGGCCGCGGCCTTCGAGTCCATGGGGCGGTTCGCCCTCGTGGGTCGCGGGGCCGGGCAGGGAGGTCCGGACGCCACGGTGCTGAGGAGGATCGCCGTCCAGCCACGGGCGGGCCAGCATCTCGGCCGGGCGTTCGAGGGGACGGCGGTCTGGTGTCAGGGGGCGGATGTGCCCGGGAGGATCACCCGGCGCGGCGGCGCCATCTCGGGCGCGGCGCTGCACGAGGGCTTCTACGTCGATGTGGAGGTCGTGGCGGCGGAGCGTGAGCTGTGGCGGTCACTGCTCGACCGCTTCCGGCTCGGTGATGGGGCTCTGGATCGCGCCGCGCTGGCCCTCGCGCTGGCGGCTCCGGGCGCCTCTCCCGCGGCGCCCACGGGGATCGACCCCGCCCTGGGAGCCGCGGACCGCATGCGCCTCAGCATCATGTGCGACCCCTCCGCTGGAGCGCCGGCCCCACCCTCGCTCGGCGTGCTCTGCCAGGGCGTGGCCACCCACGAGGAGGCCCACCTCTGCGATCGGATGGACTGGTACCCCTTGAGCGTGGGGCGGGTGCTCTCCCTTGTGGGCTTCGCCGCCGAGCACGGGTTCTCCGGCGGCCGGATCGCCGAGGCCCTGGAGGAGCGCGCGCAGCTGGTCGCCCTCGCGGTGCTCGAGGACCCAAGGCCCCTGTGGGTGGACCTGCTCGACGCGGCGGACCGGAACCTCGGCGGCGGTGGCGCACCCCACGGGGCGGCCTACCGGCGCTTGCTGGCACGGCTCATCGACCGGATCGAAGGGGAAGCGGCGGCGGGCGGCTGGGCCTCGGTCCCGGGCGCGGGGGCGCGCTGGATCGATCGGCTCCACCTGATCGAACCGGACGCGCTGCGGTCGCTGGCGCTGAGGGAGGCGCAGGCCCAGGGCCTCGCGCGCTGAGGTCGAGGGTCAGCCGCGCATGGCGGCCTTGACCAGCGCCTCGAGGTCGGCGCCCTCCACCTGCTTCAGGGCCCTCTCGACGGCCTTGGCGGCCTCCTTCTCGGAGTATCCGATGGAGACCAGCGCGGAGATGGCGTCCGCCTCGACCGAAGCGGTGGCGGGTTCCTCGGAGGTGGGGGCGGGTGCCGCGACGGACCCGCCGGCGAGGCTGGCCAGCAGTGGCGTCTTGTCCCGCAGATCCAGCATGAGCTGCTCGGCGGTCTTCTTGCCGACGCCCTTGATGGCCGTGAAGGCGGAGAGGTCCTCGCGCTGAACGGCGGCGACGAGGTCGCTGGGCCCGAGGCCGGAGAGGATCCCGAGGGCCATGCCCGGACCGACCCCGCGAACCCTCAACAGGACCCTGAAGAGGTTTCGATCCTCTCGTCTCGCGAAGCCGTAGAGGGTCTGGGCGTCCTCACGCACGACGAGGTGGGCGAAGACCGTGGCCGGCTCGCCGACCTCGGGGAAGGCCGCGCCGATGGGAGCCAGCAGCTCAAAGCCAACGCCGGCGGCGTCGATCACGACACTCGCCGGCGTTCGGTCCGAGACGGTGCCTGAGATGAACTCGTACACGCGTCAATCAGCTCCCGATCAGTCGTCGCCCTTGAGGGAGAGGCCGTACTCGGCCAGACGGTTGCGGAGCTCGAGCAGCGAGGTGACGCCGAAGTTGGGCATCCCAAGCAGCTCCTCCTCGGAGTGCGCGGTGACGTCGCCGAGGGTCAGGCAGCCGATGTTCTCGACCGTCCGCCGGGCGCGGATCGAGAGCTTGAGCTCGCTGATCGGCTTGTTGCGCGGGTCGTTCGGGTCGAGGTCGCGGCCCTCCTGGGCGGTGCGTGCCTTGGCGATGCTGGCCACGGCCTCCTCGCGGGCCATACCGAGGCGCAGCCCCTTGCTGGCGAGGATCTCCTTGATCTCCGTGAGCGAGGTCTCACCGAAGTTCTTGTAGCTCAGGAGCTCCGACTCGGTCTTCTTGACCAGGTCGCCCAGGGTCATGATGTCCATCTTGTTCAGGCAGTTGCGGGCCCGAACGGAGAGCTCGAAGTCGGTGATCGGGATGCGGAGGATCTGGTTGAGGCGGTCCTCCTTCTTCTCGAGGTCCTCGTCGTAGAACATCGACATGCCCGCCTTGGCGTCCTTCAGGTACAGGCGCGCGAAGCGGTCGGTGCGGTCCGTGCGGACGATGGTGTCGTAGCACGCCGCGGCGTCCTGGTCCTGGCCGAGGTCCTCGTACAGGACGCCCAGGTTGACCATGACCGCGCGGTCCACCGGCAGCATGGTGGCCAGGGTCTCGTAGGCGTCCAGGGCCAGCTGCTCCTGGCCGACGCGCTCCGAGAGGTAGGCGAGCCGGAAGAGGTTCCGGCGGTGGGTGGGGTCAGCCCCGCGCGAGGCGATGTAGTGCTCGATGGCCTGGGCGTAGTCGCCCGAGAGCTCGGCGAGGCGCCCGAGGAGGTGGAGACCCTCGGCGCTGGAGCGGAAGGCCTCGGACTGATCGGAGACCGCCTGCTCGGTGGCGGCGATGGCTGCCTCCACATCGCCACCCGTGAGGCTGGCGTCAAGCTGGGCGTCGAGCATGTCGCCGAGGGGACGGGACTCCTCGGGGTACTTGCTGCTCAGGGTCTGGAAGATGGCGACCGCCTCGGCGGAGCGGCCTGCGGAGACGAGGGCTCGGCCGCGCGTGTAGCAAGCGACGTCGTCGTCGCCGAACGCCGCGAGGGCCTCGGCGGCCTCGTCGTAGCGCCCGAGCATCCACAGCCCGAGGCCCCGGCGGCGGCCGGTCTCACCGGTGGTCTCGAGTCCGTCGACCTTGCGGTTGAAGTTCTCGAAGGTCTTCGGGTTCTCGAACACCGACGGGCGCGCGGCGAGGAGCGCGCCAAAGCTCGGGATCTCGTCGTCGAGGATGTCGAACGGCGCGTGGGCCGAGACGGGCTCCGGCTCTTCCTCCTCCTCGGGAGAGTGATAGGCCTCCATGGGCGCGGGGATGGTCTCCGTGGCCGTGTGGCTCGCCTCGGGCTGCGCCTCGGCGGGCTGCGGCGCCGCGGTCGTCGGCTCGGCGGTCGGCTGCTGGGCCGACGGCTGGGGCTCGTTCGCGCCGGACGGCTCGGGGCTCACGTCTTGGTTGTCCATTTGGTCCATGTCATCGCCGCTGGATGCGCGGCGAGGCGTCGGTGTCGATTCAGGGGATGCCGGGGCGGCTCCCGGCGGCGCTGCGGTGACGGTTCCTGGTGGGTCCAGAGACTCTGAATCGCCGCGAGCAAGCGCAAAAGAATAGGTGCAGGGGGGGCGCGGCGTCAACTCCGCCGGGCCCCGACTCGCGGGCGCGGCCGGGTCGGTCCATGGGGGCTCCAGGGCAGCCCCGGTGGGGCATCCGGCGCTTTCCCTGATCGGCGGACTCCGCGCGCCAGGCCCTTGGATCCGACCCCATCAGATGGCTAGGCTCTGGGGCGTCCGGGTCCGAGGGGGGTCTGGACACCACCGCACCACCAGCCGAGGGCGTCCCGTGGACGCTCGCAACCGCGGGGCCAGAAGGCCCTGATCGGCCTCCGGGGGCCCGCCAGGCGGGTCGAACCGGGAACCACGCCGCCGGCCTCGCCGGGCTCCGGCGACTTCAGGGGGACCATGGACAAACTGATCATTGAGGGCGGCCGCCCGCTCGAGGGGACGATCCGGACCGCTGGTTCGAAGAACGCCGTGCTGCCGATCCTCGCGGCCGCGCTGCTGCCCAGGGAGCCCGTCACCATCACCCGCGCGCCCAAGCTCGCGGACGTCTCCACCATGCTGGGGATCATCCGCGACCTCGGCGCGGAGGCGGAGCAGGAGCTCCCGTTTAC
>CAZEFP010000422.1:0-3790 GCA_964511565.1 uncultured Planctomycetaceae bacterium | reverse complement strand
TCCTCCTCGCGCTGCCCTTCGCGGTGGCCGCCGTGAAGCCGTCCGACCTTCAGCTCTCCGCAGGTGACCTCGGGAAGGTCGCCTACCTGGGCCTGATCCCTTCAGGCCTGGCCTTCTTCCTCTGGAACCGCGGGGCCACCCAGGTGAGCGTGGGCACCGTCGCGGTCATGAACAACCTCAAGGTCCCCCTCGCCGTGGCGGTGGCCCTCATGCCGCCCTTCTCCGAACCTGCGGATCCATGGCCCCTGGCGACCTCCTTCGCCCTCCTGGGCGCCGCGCTGATCCTCGGTACCCGCGGGGCCGAGCCCCGCGGCACCGCCGGCTGAGCGAGGACGCGCGGTCCGCCCCTTCAATCCCTCCAGGCGGCGAGCAGGCTCAGGCTGAGGAGCAGGAGGACCGCGGCGAGCCCCAGCCCGCCCTCGAGCTCGTCTCCGCCGCGGAGCAACCGATGGATCCCGACGGCGCCTGGGATGACCCAGAGCCATCGGGCCAGCGCCCGTGCTCCCACCGGGGATCCCGGCCTCCGACGGGCCGCCAGGAGCAGGCCCAGGGTGCACAGCGCCACGCCGCACGCGCGGGGGGCCGCGCCTCGGTCACGGTCCAAAGGGACCGACAGCGGAGCCCCCCGATGCTCGAGCTGATCCACCCCCTCGACTCCGACGATCAACCCCGGTCCCTGGGACAGCCCCGACGCCCCGACCTCGGCTCGGCGCTCCGCGAAGGCCACGCCCAGCAGCCCGATCACCACGAACGACCAGGCCAGGAGCACACGCCCGCGGGCCGCCACGGCACCGGCACGGGGCGCGCCATCACTCAAGCCACTGGAACTCAACGGCTCGGTCCCCGGCAGCGCTCTCACCCAGCTCGAGCACCATGCGGTAGGTCGCGAGGGCCCCGTCCTCCCCGCGCTCGACCCAGCTGCGCAGCTCGAGGCGCGCTCCGACCCCGTCGACGGGGGCGTCATCGGACGGGCTGAGCTCCCAGCGGTGGGAACGGCCAGGCGCCGGACCATCGAATCCCGAGGCGCGCCACCCGCCCGTGAGGGTGCTCGCCAGCGGCGCCGCCGAGCGCTCCGCCCGGAGCTCCAGCATGGGAGGCACGAGGCCGTCCCGGATCGCCTGCGCAGCCTCCTCCTGCGCCACGGCGAGCGCCCGCGGGGAGGATGCGATCCCCTTGAGGCGCTGAACGGCGGCGTGGTGCTTGCAGCAGGCGACGCCCGCCACCCGGTCAGTGGCCAGCACGGTCGCGCCGTCACTCGACAGCGCGCCCCAGCATCCACCGAGGATGAACCGCGTCGAGGGGTCCGCAAGTTGACCGGCCCCGTAGTCGCAGACCGAGCGACCATCCAGGGACGCGTGAGGCAGGGCGTCGATGGACTCCAGACCGAGGGGGAGCCGGGTCGGAGCCGCGACGAGGACCTCGGCGTCCTCAGTGGAGGTCGAGGATTCGCCCGCTGCGCCCGCCGGCGCTTCCGTCACGACGGTCGGCTCCGCGCCAATCGAATTCACCTGCGCGAGGTCAGCCGTGAGCCTGTGGTCAGGAGGCGCGGACGAGCGGCCCACCGGGGCCGTCTTCGCCACCGCCGCCGCCGCCGAGCCAGAGGGACCCTGAACCGAGGCCCCCGCCTCCCCTTCGCCGGGAGCTCTCCCGTCGGGCGACCCCACCCAACCGGCGGCGAGGGCGCCGAGCACCAGCCCGCAGGCGAACACCGGGAGCCGACCCGCGCGCCACCGATCCTTGCCTCCGAGCAACGGGGCCCGCCGGGGCTCCTCGATGGACCAGAGGTCCATGGGCGCCGGGGAGGCCGCGGGGGCCGCGGGCGCCCCCCGGCGGCGGAGCAGGTCAAGCTCGCCCCGCAGGCGCTCGATCTCCGTCTCCGCCGTTCGACGGAAGGCGTCACGGTCGTCCTCGTACATGGCGGGGGTGGCGCCGCCCGAATCCCGAGGGGCCACGGGGGCGCCGGCCCCCAGGGCCGATCGCCGCGGGCCGGTGAAGAGGGCTCGCTCCTCGAGCGGTGCGGAGCGATCGGCCGGACCGGCAGCGTGTGGCGCCAGCCGCGCCACGTCCCCGGCGCGTACCAGCCGGAACTCCGTCCCCTCTCGCCAGGCCATCCGGACCATCACCTCGCCCCGCTCGGCCCAGTCCTGGAGCGTCCGGTGGGTCACGCCTGCGCGATCGGCGGCCTCCCCGAACGACCACCACTGCTCTGGATCCCACGGTGCGGGCGCTCCATCCGCAGCTCTTGTCTCTTCCTGAGCCATGGCACGTTGTGTACACGCTCGGGCTTCCCACCGCCAGCCCTGGGGCATCCCGCTGCCGGGTTGCGTGGCATATCTGGCCGGAGCAAGGCAGGATTCAAGGGCACCTCCTCTCCCCATCCTGCACCCCATGCAACTCCCCCCCCTCCTCGGCGCCCTCGCCCTCCTGGCCTCCACGGCATCGGCACAGAGCCCGGCCAACTACACGGTCGACCAGAGCGCCTCGCAGTTCACCTACTCGGGCTCCACCTCCCTCGGCCCGATCGTGGGGACCCCTTCCAACTTCTCACTCGTCGGATCGACGAACATCGTGACCACCAGCGGCGGGCTCCCGATCCAGTCGATCCAGTTCGTCCCTGGGGCCAGCGTCCTCGTGACGCCGGACCTCACCGCGGAGATCCCCAACCCGGTCCCGTTCCTCCCGCCCCTGGCGACGATCGTCATCAGCAACCTGCAGCTGGAGCTGCAGTCGGATGTGGGCAACGTGAGCGGCGGCGCCTTCAACGTGAACATCTTCTCGACGACGATCAGCGGGACCTCGACCATCACGGCCCTCGGCGGCTCGCCCTCCGTGGCCGACCTGACGGGGACGGTGAGCACCCCACAGCCCCTGGGAGGGCTGATCACCCCGAGCGGCTCGACCCTCTCCGTCAACGCGCCCCTGCAGCTGGTCTTCCAGCTCTCCGATCCCGGCTCGGGCACCACCGCGACGCTCAACGTCCAGGGCACCCTGGCGGCCGACTACACGGCCCCGGCACCGACCAGCTACTGCTCCTCGGTCCCCAACTCCAGCGGCGCCGCGGGCCTCATCCAGGCCTCGGGCTCCCAGAGCCTCTTCGCGAGCTCACTCACCCTCGACGCCACCAACCTCCCGCCTCTCTCCCTCGGCTACTTCATCTTCTCCGAGTCCCAGGGGTTCTCCACGGGCCTCGGCGGCGGCCAGGGCAACCTCTGCCTGAGCGGCGGCATCTTCCGCCTCTCCAACTTCATCCAGAGCTCAGGCTTCACCGGCCAGGTCAACTTCCCGGTGCCCTTCAACGGACTTCCTCCCGCCGCGACCCTCAACGCTGGCGAGACCTGGAACTTCCAGTACTGGTTCCGTGACGCCAGCGGGGGGCCCGCCACCTCCAACACCACCGACGGGGCCTCCGTGACCTTCGTCCCCTGAGCGATCAGCGGGCGGTCATGGAGCGGAGCGCGCGGGTCCACCAGGACTCGCGCGCTTCGTTCTTGAGGGTCCAGACCTCGACCGGCTCCCGGGCGGCGAGCTGGGCCTCGAGCTCTCTTCCTGCCGCCTCGAACGCCGCCACCGCGTCGGCCTGGCTGGACCGCAGCTCCACCAGCAGTCCTTGCACCTCGGCGCGCAAGCCCTCGATCTCCGCCGTACGAGCGGCCAGCTCTGCAGCGCGCTCTCGCTCGGCGGCGGCCAGCTGGCCCTCGAACCCGGCACGTTCCTCCGCGGCGCTGGCCCTGGCCTCGCTCAGCGCCTCCCGCGCCGCGCCCGCGGCCCGCTCCGCCGCCGCCAGGCGTTC
>CAZEFP010000421.1:2093-3791 GCA_964511565.1 uncultured Planctomycetaceae bacterium | reverse complement strand
CCAGGACATCGCGTCCGCGCTCCGGCTCGCCCGGGAGTTCCGATTCCGCCTCGTCCTCGACGGGGCCAGCGAGGCGTACCTGCTGCTCGACGAGCTCGCGGCCGCCGGCGTCCCGGTCATCCTCCACCCCACCATGAAGCGTGCGTCGGGCGACGCGGAGAACCTGTCCTTCGAGACGGCCGCGCGGCTCAGCGAGGCGGGCATCCCCTTCGCCATCAAGAGCGGGTACGAGTCCTACGTGCCCAAGACCCGGGTCATCCTCTTCGAGGCCGCCGTGGCGGCGAGCCACGGCCTAGGGTTCGAGGGAGCGTTGCGGTCGGTGACCATCGACGCCGCCCGCATCCTCGGGGTCGAGGATCGGGTCGGGAGCCTCGAGGTGGGCAAGGACGGCGACCTCGCGCTCTACGACGGTGACCCCTTCGAGTACACCACGCACTGCGTCGGAACCGTCATCGAGGGCGCCGTGGTCTCCAGGTTCGAGCGCGGTCAACCCGTTGCCGGCCCCCACAACCCCTACCAGAAGCGGGGCCGCTAGGCCCCTGTTGCCCCGGCCTCACAGGGTCGGCGTGAGGCCCATGGGGCGGCGACGGGCGTGGAAGAACCGCTCGCCCCAGCGACGCGCGGGGACCTTACGCAGGGCCTCGGCCTCCTCGACGACCTCGAGGCGCGCGCCGAGGACCTCGGCCAGGTGAGCGCCGCTCATCCCGTGCGGCGGCCCGCCTTCGACCACCGGCTTGCCGAAGGGGAAGACGAGGGCAGCGTAGGCCGCTCCCGGTCGTAGCAGCTCGCCCGCCCGCTGGCCCCAGCGCGCGCGGTCCCCGGGGTCGATGGCACAAAAGAACGTGTGGTCCCAGATCAGGTCGAAGGGCTCGTCCTCGAACTCCAGAGCGTCCCCCGCCACGAAGCGGCCACCGTAGCGCGACAGGGGGTCCGTCAGGTCGTCGGCGAGGCTCTCCACGAGGTCGAGCGCCACCACGGTCCAGCCACGCCGCGCGAGGGCCACGGCGTCGTGGCCGCGGCCCGCGCCGGGGACGAGCGCTCGGCCTCCGGAGGCCGGAGGCGCCAGGGATCCGCCCTGCAGCCTGCGGGTGAGCTCGGGGTGCGCGGCCCCGAGATCCCAGGGGGTCTCGCCCGAGCGGTAGCGCCCGGCCCAGTCCGGCGGGGCGTTTCCCCCGGGCCCGTCGTGTTCTTCGCTCGCGGTCACGTGGCCGGGAGGATCGTCGAACACCCTGGCACGCGCAAGGGCGGAGCCCGGCCATCTGCGGACAGCTCACGCCCGCGCCCCTCACCACGACAGGCAAATCAGTCGCCCCCCCGTCGAGTCCGCCAGCCCCCCCCACTCCCGCTCGAGCTTGGGAGAGCTGTCCACCAGGATGAAGTCCAGCAGCGCGGGCCGGAACCGCAGGCGCTCCCGCAGGTGGGCCACCATCAGCTCGATGTCCCAACGTTCACCGCCGGACGGCGCGCCGTCGGTGAGGAGCATGACGCGGTCCACGTCGGGCGCGTCCAGGGCGAGGCTCAGCGCCTCGTAGAGGTCACCGCTGCCGGTCATGCGGGCCGTCTCGAAGAAGCGCTGGGCCCGGCGGACGTTGCGCGGGGTGGCCTCCACGAGCCGGCGCTCGAAGGGGTGCGGCTCCCTGGTGTATGGCATGAGCATGAAGGATGCCGGGATCCTCGACGGTGACCTCGTTGCCGTGC
>CAZEFP010000421.1:0-2083 GCA_964511565.1 uncultured Planctomycetaceae bacterium | reverse complement strand
CGGACGGAGTCCCGAGATCAGCCGCGTCACCTGGGGGTCCAGCCGCTCCTTCTTGCTGCGCCCCTCCGCGTTCTTGAACCAGAGGGATCCGGAGAAGTCGACGAGGATCGCCAGGCGATCGCTCAGCGGGTCGAGCCGACCCAGCTTCGCGACGGTCCCGCGAGGGGTCTCACTCCCTCTGCTCGCCGAGGAGGGGGGCGCGCCTGATGGCGCGCGGAGAGCAGGGGGCCGGGCGCGCAGGGCTGCCTCCCAGGCGTCGGCGTGGTCACGGTACCGCAGACCCGTGAGCCTCTGGAGGGTCACCACCACCGCCGCCCGCAGGGCCGCCCGCGGCTCGTGGCGCAGGCGCGCCACGAGCAGCCCAAGGACCTCCGGGGACCCAGCGCCGCGGGCCAGCTCGATGGCCCGGAGGCGGACGCCCCAATCATCATGGGCCAGTCCAGCCCCCAGCAGGCGGAGCCGATCCGGGAGGCCCAGCTCCATCGCCGCCATGAGCGCCGAGCAGGAGAGCTCGCGCACCTCCCCACCCAGCCAGGCAGGGATGAGCGGGAGAGCGCGCTCGGGCGCGAGGGGAACGAGGGCCTGGAGCGCAGCGGCGCGGACGCCTGGACCGCGGCCCCTCCTTGCCAGGCGCAGGACCCGCTCCACGAGCGGCCCCCGCTCGCCGGCGATCAGGTCGCGTCGAGCGAGGCGCTCCACGCTCCAGAGGAGCAGGCGCAGCTCACCCTCTCCGCGTGTGGAGAGCAGCTTGCCCAGCCTCCCCGCGCCCTGTGGCTCCGTGGCCCGCCCCAGCAGCTCGGCCCAGCGCAGCCGGAGAAGCTGCGGGCCCGACGAGAGTCCCTTCCTCCTCCGAACGAGGTCCAGAAGGTCCGCTCCGACCAGCCCGGGGAGCCGCAGCTGGGCCTCGTCGGCGACCTCGGCGGAGCGGTCCGCGAGGGCCTCGAGAACGCCCGCTATCGCCCGGCCCCCCCCGACCTCGGCGAGCCGCGCCACCGCACGGCGCCGCCGCTCCGGACGGGCCTCACGTAGCTGCCGCTCGAGCTGCGCCAGCACCGCTCGCTCGTCACGCTCGTCCACGTCCGGGGTCGCTGCCTTGATGGGTGGCGCCTCGGCCATCGGGGCGCTCACCGCAGCGCTCCCCCGATCCACCGAGGCCGCGGCCGCCGTGCTGAGACCACCCATGGCCGCCCACCCGGCCGCGACGACCCCAAGGGCCCCGCTCCAGCGGCGGCGCCGCCCACCGACTCCGTCTGCCAACTCACACCTCCCCATGGCCGGGGGCGCGCCATCGCCACGCGCCGCAGGTCCGAGCCGGCCGGTGGTCGATCGCGTCGCCCCAACGCGAAAGCGCGGCGCCCACCGCGGGCGCCGCGCCTCCATCGAACGAACGGCGGGTCCTCCCGTTGCGGGAGGTCCGCGGCCGCTGCCACCCGGGAGCCCTCAGGCTCCCGGACGGCGGATCACACGCCGGGCCGGACCACGTACACCATCAGCACCGCTGTCACCACGAGCGCGAAGGCGAGCCAGCTCAGGCTCTTCGTCGACTCGGGCTTGCGGTAGGCGATCCCGGCCAGGGCAGAGAGCGCGAGCCAGCAGCCGATCTTCACGAACAGCCACGGGCCCCACTCGAGCTGCAGCTTCGCCATCAGGCCGAAGCCTCCGAGCAGAGCGCCGAAGGACGCGATCCCCGACAGCATCAGGTTCGACCGGCGGCTCTCCGGGGTCGGCGCGGCGAAGGCGCGGAAGGTGATCGCCACGAGGAAGACCACGGAGACGAGGTGGATGACTTGGTAGAGCTTGGGGTCCATCGCGGCGGGGCTGGGGGCAGCCTGGGAGGAAGGAGGGCGGAGCGCGGAGTCTAGACCCCCCCGCCCCTCGATCCGAGCGCGACTTCGGACAGGCTCGGCCCGGATCCGCCCGTCGCGCCCAGGATCCCCCTGGGACCAGCACGCCCGGGGGCCCCCGTACCCACCCGGGCACCATCGATCGAGCCGGACCGTGGGACCCCGGCGCGTGCCTTCCGCGGCTCCGAGGCCGTCCGTGACCACCGGCGCGTGAAATGGGCCGAGGGGCGGGGTGTGCT
>CAZEFP010000420.1:0-3791 GCA_964511565.1 uncultured Planctomycetaceae bacterium | reverse complement strand
GGGGTCCGCGATCTCGCCCACGAGGTCGCCGCTCCACTTCGCCATGGGCACCGCCTCGTAGCGCACGTCGAAGCTCAGGGGGAACGTCCAGGACGACACGTCGTAGAAGGTGTTGTCGTCCCAGGAGGTGCGGGTCTCGAAGAGCGCGCGCACGAGCTTGGCCTGGGGCTGGTCCGAAGGGATCACGTAGGACTCGCCGGCGGGGAAGCCCTCCAGGTCCTCCGCGAGGTCGTGGACGGCGATGCCGTGGCGCTGGATCCGGTCCACCATCTCGTTCAAACGATAGCGGTCTCGGTCGGTGACCACGTACCCGCCCACGTCGCCGTCGCGGGCCTCGACCCGGGCGTCGCGGAAGAACTCCCGCTGGTAGGCGCCGAGCTTGACCCGCATGCGGTCCGCGGCCTCGAGGGTCGTGAGCGAGGTGGTGAACTGGTTGCGGATCGTGAAGGGGAAGGTGAGCTCGCCGCGCTTGGTGCTCATGAGGTGCCCGCGGGAGCTCGCCTGCTCGAACAGGATCCCGATGGCGCCCTGGAGGTCGGGGTAGGTGGAGCCCTTGCCGTAGTAGAAGTCGTCGAAGCGCTCCTCGGTGAAGTAGAGGCTCCCCATGGCGTCGAGCGCGGCAGCGTGGAACGTCGCGATTTCGCCGGTGAGCTGCTGGTTGCGCTCGGGGGTCAGGGGGTTGCGGCGGCTGGGGATGCCCGGCTGGAAGAAGTACGTCGAGTCGCTCCCCATCTCGTGGTAGTCGGTGAGCACCGTGGGCATCCAGCGGTGGAAGGCCGCCACCCGCCCGCGGGACTCGGGGTGGGTGAGCAGCAGCCAGTCCCGGTTCAGGTCGAACCAGTAGTGGTTCGTGCGCCCGCCCGGCCACGCCTCGTTGTGCTCGCGTGAGGCGGGGTCACCCACCAGCTGGCGGCCACGGTGCATGTTGGCCCAGTGGGCGAAGCGCGCGCCGCCGTCGGGGTTCACGCAGGGGTCCACGAGGACCACCGTGCGCTCGAGGTAGGCGTCGAACTCCGCGCCGCTGGCGGCGGCCAGGTGGTAGAGGAGCAGGAGGCTCGCGTTGGACGCGCTCGACTCGTTGCCGTGCACCCCGTAACCCATCCAGACCACCGACGGTCCGTCGTAGTCCGCCGCGCCCGTGAGGACCGCCGAGCGGTGGGCGGCGCGGATCTCCTCGATGCGCGCGAGGTTCGCCGGCGAGCTGATGGTGGCCAGCAGCGTGGGCCGCGCCTCGTGGGTCTGGCCCGTCTGCTCGAGGGTCACCCGGGGCGACGTCTCGGCCACCACCTCGAACCAGCGCACCAGCTGGTCGTGGCGCACGTGCCACGTCCCCACGGGCCAGCCGAGGACCGACTCGGGGCGGGGGAAGGTCGCGTCGTAGGTCTGCCCCGCGGGCAGGTACGCCTCGAGGGTCGGCGGCCAGAGGGCGTCCTCCTCGAGGGCGCCCCCCTGGGCGGCGGCCGCAGGGGGCGCGGCGAGGGCGAGGAGGGCGGTGCAGGCGAGGAGGCTGTGGCGGATCGGAGAGGACGCGGTCATGCAGAGAGTGTGCACGACGGGCCCGGATCTCGAACAGGATCGACGCCGCTTCTACCCCTCGAGGGGCTGCGCTCCCGTTGCCAGGGGCGCGAGGCCGCAGGTGGCGCTGGGGCCGGGCGCCGGCGGGGCGCCCCTCGAGCTCAGTCCGTCCCGCCGGGGAACCATGGGGCGATGGGCTCGCCGTCCGGCGCCTTGCCGTCGACGAACCCTCCGCGCAGGGAGGCGGCGTAGGCGGACACGAGGACGATCTCGTTCATGCTGAGCTGGTCCTTCCAGGCGGGCATGCCCGCGGCGATGGAGCCGCCGATCACGGTCTCCGCCACGTCGGTGAGCTCGCGCACCCGGATGTAGTGGTCGTCCGTGAGGTTCGGCCCCGAGACCCCGCCGCCGTCGCTGCCGTGGCAGGACACGCAGTTCGCGGTGAAGATCGCCTCGCCCACCCGCAGCCAGCGGGCCTTCTCCGGGTCGGTCATGAAGGCGCCCATGGCGCCGGCGGTGGGCGAGAGGTTGCCGATCTCCGCGAACTGCGCCTGGAGCTCCGCCGTGACAGCCCGGTCGTAGCTCGCGGTGGGGTCGGTGAGGTCGGGCCGGATCACCGAGAGGAACAGGGATCCGAAGGCGAGCACCGCCGAGACCAGGGCGGCCACGGACCACCAGCCGGGGAGGGGGTGGTCCCCCTCCTCGATCCCGTGCGCCGCGGGGCGGCGGTCGGAGCGCTGGTCGGTGTCGGGCATGGTCAAGAGCTTGGGCGGTGTGAGGGAGAGGTCAACCGGGGCGGAAGGCCGCGGGGTCAGGGCTGCTCGCTGTCGATGGGTCCCACGGACGCTTCAAGGGGAGGGAGCCCGAGCTGCTGGAGGTAGGCCACCAGGGCGATGGCGTCGGAGCCCTCCAGGGCCGCAGGGGCGCCGGCGCCCGGGTGAACCAGGGGCGCGCCGTTCTGGGCCTCGAACTCCGCGGTGAGGGCGGCGGCCTGGGCTGCGGCGGCGTCTGCCGCCCATCGGGGCCTCTTGGAGGACCCCGAGCGCCGGACGAGGCGCGGGAGGTCCCGGGGCCGCTCGAGGAGGTGCCGGTACGAGGGCATCGCCGAGCCGGGGGAGACCGCGCGGGGGTCCGCCAGGTGCAGGACCTGCCAGCGGGTGGACCTGCGGCCGCCCTCCCGGGCGAGGTCCGGACCCACGCGGCGGGTGCCGAAGAGGGCGGGTCCGCGCTCCACCGGATCGCCCGGGGTGCTGATGGCGCCATAGCGCTTGGTGTCCGCCAGCAGGGGGCGCACCGCCTGGGTATGGCAGGTGGCACAGCCCTCGCGCTCGTACACCGAGCGGCCGTAGGCCTCCAGGGGCGTGAGGCTGGCCACGGCGCTAGGCTCGGCGCGCAAGAGCGGGCCGAGCTGCAGGGCCGCGACCGCGCCCGCGGCGACGGTGATCCAGCCCGCGAGACGCAGGGGCCGTCGCTCGAGGCGCCGGTGCCACCACAGGGTGCAGAACACCTGCAGCCGGCGGCCCCAGTCCAGCACCGCGCCCGGGGGCGGGGCGGGGGCCTCCTCGGCGGCGACCATGGGCTCGAGCGGCGGCTCGGTCACCGGGGTGGACGGGTAGGCGGCCGGCCGCGCGGACCAGGTGCGCAGGAGGTTCCAGGCGCCGAGGAGGGCGCCCGCGAGGAAGAGGCCGAGCCCGGCCACGTGCAGCAGGCGCTGCCCCTCGAGCCGCGTGACCGCCTCGGTGAACTCGGGGTGCAGCAGGTGGCCTTCGGGGGAGAGCGCGCCGAGCACCCCGGCCTGGGCGGCGCCGCTGAAGCGCAGGGCGGCGGCGGAGGAGAGGACGCCGATCGTGGCGAGCCAGAAGTGGGCGCGCGCGAGGGCGGGGGAGTGCAGCGGCGCGTGGAGGACCCGCGGCGCGAGCCAGTAGGAGCCGGCGAACACCACGAAGGCGCCCCAGCCCAGGAGCAGCAGCTCCTGGTGCCCCTCCGCCCAGTCGGTCGAGCCCACCGCCGCGCTCACCCGGCGCAGGGCGAGGGCGGGGTCCTCGATGGCGGCCAGGGCGAAGAAGGCGAGGGCTGCCACCAGGAACGGTCGGGCGGGCTCCCGATCGCCGTCCGCCTTCTGGCCGTCGCGCAGGGTGGCGGCGAGGTTGAACACGCCGCTGACCGACGGCACCCAGACCAGGAAGGCGAAGGCGAGGGCCAGGGCGGAGAGCCAGCCCGGCGCGGGGGTCAGGTGCAGGTGGCGCGGCGCGACCCAGAGCTGGATCAGCAGCAGC
>CAZEFP010000419.1:0-3793 GCA_964511565.1 uncultured Planctomycetaceae bacterium | reverse complement strand
CCGGGGACCGGAGGTTTGCGGTCGAGGATCTTGGGATCGTCGTCGTGGAGGGCGAGCGGGGACGGGGTGGCGAGGGTGAGCGCGGCGAGGATGGGGAAGATCATGGTCCGGATTCAGTGCGAGCGAGGGACGCGGGAACGCCGCCTAACCCTACCCCGGCGCACCGGCGCCGGTGCGCCGGACGAAGTACCAGGGAGGTAAGGGGGCTGTTTTGGTGCCGATCAGCGACCGAGCGCAGATTGAGACGGGGCGGCGAGCAGCCCCGGGTCGGCCTGTTCACCCTCCAGGGCGGCCAGGAATGCGCCCAGGTCGCGCTTCTCTCCGACCGTGAGACGGAGCGGCACCAGGACTTGTTCCTGGTGATGTCCTCTTCCGGTGGCCCCCTCGAGCTCCGAGTAGAACTCGATCACGGCCTCGATGTCCTCGAACTGCCCCTGGTGCATGAACGGGGCCCGATGACCCAGGTTCCTCAGGCTCGGTGTCCTGAACTCTCCCCAGGCCTCGGAGGACTGTCGGAGCTGGCGCACCCGCAAGGCGGCGGGGCCGTCAGGCTGGTCACTGTGGGGGCCAGCGGCGTTGAAGGGGCTCGCGGCCACGACCTTGGCTCCGTCGAAGCGCCCAGGGTCCCGAGCCTCCCCGCCATGAAGGGTGGGCAGGGCGTTGTTGTGGAACTCCCCGTCCGAGAAGTTCGGGCCGCTGTGGCAGAGCACGCAGTTGGCCTTCCCGATGAACATGGCGAGCCCGCGCTGTGCTTCGGGGCTGAGGCTCTTCACCTTCTCTGCGTCGTTCTCTCGCAGGCCCTCGACGAAACGATCGAAGGGGGCGTCCCCGCGGACCAGGAGCCGCTGATACGCCGCCATGGCCTTGCCGGCGTGGACGAAGACCCTGTCGATGGCCGCACGCTGGTCGTCGCCCAGGTCACCCCACGCGCGGACCGCCTCCGGAGCGGAGGGGCCGGTGGCGGCCTCGCGGCCGCGCGCCGGGCGGACGTCGTCGGGCCGGTCCCTGAGCGCGGCGACGTCCATCGGGCCGAAGACGGCCTCGTAGGATCCGCGCAGCTCCGGGTCGCCCGCGATGACGCGGACGAGCTTGCCCCGGGTCGTCCCCATCTCCCGTGGGTCCTCGATCGGGTCGAGCGCCTGCATCCAGAGGGAGTCCGCGCGGCCATCCCAGGTCAGCCACCGGTGATGGGCGACGTTCCAGAGGGTGGGAGTGTGGCGATTCCCCACCTGCTGGCCGAGGGCGAGCTGCTTGCCATCGGTGAAGCCGCGCGCCGGATCGTGGCAGGTGGCGCAGGAGACCGAGCCGTCGGCGGACAGCCGCTCGTCGAAGAAGAGCGCCTGGCCGAGGCGCGCGGCGAGGGGGTCGTCGGCGTGACGATTGGTGGCGTCGGGCGGCAGGGGCGGGAGCGGCGACATCTGCATGATGCGCCGGACCTGCTCGTCGCTGAAGGGCACCGCGGTCTCGACCGGAGGAGCCGCCTCCTCTTGCGCCGGCCCGCAGGCCGCTGCCGCGGCGAGGAGGGCCGGGGCGAGCCGGCCGAGCACACCTTGAAGGCTCAATACTGGAGCCTCACGCTGATCTGGGCCCGCTCGAAGCGCGCGCCCTTGCGGATGTCCACGTGGAACTCCCAGTGGCCGTACATGTGGAGCAGCAGCCCGTCCGCGCGCATGGAGCCGTCGTCCTGGGGCGTGAGCCCGACGTCGCGCAGCATGCCGTGCTTGTGGGCCGGCATGCGGGCGTCGATGGAGACCTCGTCGTAGTCCGTGAACGGCGTCCCCGTCTCGGGGTCGGTGAGCGTGAGCGAGACGCTGAACGCCTCGTTCATGGGGATGGGGTCCACGAGCGGCGTGACCCGCGCGAGGAACGCCCCCCCGCTGGAGCGGGCCTCCAGGGTCTCGCCCCGCGTCTCCTCTGCGGGAGCGCTGCCCGCTGAGATTCGCTCAGTAACGCCGGCATCCCCGGCGGCGGGGACCTCCCCGGAGCCGCAGCCGAGGGCAGAGAGCGCGAGCATGGTCACGAGTGAGTTCCTCATCGGCCTTGGGCTCCTGTCGGCTCGGGCTTCGTCTGGAGAGGCACCCAGGTCGCAGCGGACTTGAGCGGCTCGATGTAGAGCCGGCCCCCGAAGCCCGCGATGAGGGTGAGGTGATCGGGGTCGAAGATCTGGCCGCGGTGGTTTCCGTGATCCAGGACGATGAGGCGCCCGTCATCCATGGCCAGGATGCCGCGCGGGTCGTGGAACTCGCCGGGGCCGAGTCCGCGCCCGCCGAAGCCGCCCACGTGCTCGATGGCTCCTCCGGGCTGCCGCTCGAAGCGTTCGACGCGGTCGGTCGCGCGGTCGGTGACCCAGATGCGGTTCTCGCGCGAGGTGACGCTGTCCGGCTCCACCAGGATGCCCTCGCCGAAGGTCCGGAGGACAGCGCCGCTCGGACCGAACTCGAAGACGCGGCCGCGGGGCTCCCCACCGGACCCCTGCCCGCCCGAGTCCACGACGAGGATGGTGGTCGCGACGCCGAGGGTCGCGGGCGAGATTCCAGCCACGCCGCGGATGGGGCCCGTCTCCTCGTCGCCCGCGAGGGTGCCGATCGGCTCCAGGCCCCTGTCGAGCATCAGGACCGAGTCCGTGGCCCGGTCGGTCACGAGGATCAGCTCGTTGGCGGTGTCGGGGGCCAGCACGGTGACCGCACCTGGCCAGAACGGCCGTCCGGCGACTGCCGAGAGGTCCACCCCGTCGAGGTGGCGTGCCAGCTCCGGGTCGGCGTTCAGCGGCTCCTGGGGTTTGACCCGCAGGGTCGAACGGGTGAGCCGGGAGTTGCCCTCGTCCACGGTCAGCAGCGCTTGCCCGCCCGAGGAGAGCCAGGTGGCGCACGGCGTCCGGTACATCCCGAACCGCGTGCCGAAGCTGGCCACGTCGGAGATCTTCGCCGGCTCCTTGCCGCGCAGGTCGTGGATCTGGATCTGGTGGCTCTCTGGAGAGACCGTGGCGACGTAGATCCCGCTGCTCGAGATGTCCGGGCCGAAGTGGGCGGCGGGCGGCCCGATGGCCGCGCGGCTCTGGTCCTCGACGGGTTCGGCGCCAGGGGCTCTGCCGAAGAGCTGCACGCGGTCGTCCATGGGCTCCGCGAGCGCGAGGCGCTGCCCGTCCCCGGAGACCGCGACGGCCGCTGGATAGTGGAGTGCTCCGGCGCCCTCGCCAGGGCGGATCGCGTGGACCCCGAAGCGGTACGCGAGCTCGCCCAGGGCCGCGCCCGAGTGGAAGGCCTGCACGCGGTGGTTCTCCCGGTCCGCCACGAAGAGCTTGCCGTCGGCGAACTCCAGGTCGGCGGGTCCCGAGAGGAGGGACGGGTGGGGGCCGAGCTGTGAGAAACCGAGGACGTGGGCGCCGTCCAGTTCGAACACGTGGATGCGGTGGGTCGCGGTGTCACAGACCGCGACCTGGACGGCGCCGTCGGCGCCGTCGATGAAGCACACGCCCCGGGGGCGAACGAGGATCTCCTCGCCGATGGACTCGGGCGAGGGTGACCCCCCGCGGAAGAGCCGGACGGCTCCCGCTCCGGGGTCAGCGACGATCACCAGCTGCTCCTCGCCGGACCCGGTCACGTCGACACCAGCGGGGAGGGTCAGCGCCCCCGGGGCGGCGGCTGCCGTGGGCTCGCCCCCGTCGGCGGGGAGGCGCCAGAGCGTCCGCTGAAGTTCGTCGGTCACGAGCACGTCGCCCTCGCTGGAGACCGCGAGCCCGGCCGGCCGCTCCAGCCAGCCCGCGCCCAGGCTGCCGATGGGGGAGGCCCCCACG
>CAZEFP010000418.1:0-3817 GCA_964511565.1 uncultured Planctomycetaceae bacterium | reverse complement strand
GACGGGTTCACTCCAACCGAGACATGTACCTCGGCGGAGGGAGCACCATCACCATGGACACCAACTACGTCCACGCGGTGGGCGGGATCTACCGCTACTCCAAGCGCAACGGCACCGCCGCGCGCGGGAACGTCGACATCCGGCGCTGGGTGGCCAACCCCTTCGATGCCTCGGAGCCCTCGGAGTTCGAGCGGATGCTCAGCCGAGCTCAGCTTCCGGTCTCGAGCCTCTCCGGGTACGACAGCAACTTCCGGGACGGTGTCGACCTCGACGGCGACGGGTTCTTCACCGGTTCTGGAGAATGGCTGCCGTTCGAGTTCGGCGCCACGGAGCTCTGGAGCCAGCCCTCGGGGTACACCGCGGGCTCGGGCCAGACGGTCATGACGGGCCAGCACGGCGTGGAGGAGGCGGTGACCCCGCCGATCGGCTCGATCCAGATGTACGAGTCCGTGGAGGGGGGGTCCTACGAGTACGACGCCCGCTCCGGTGAGTACACGTTCGTGGGCCCTGGGCTCGGCGATCATGACCGCGGCTTCTACTACGACAACGCCGGCCTCTCGGTGGTGGCCGACAGCAGCGGGTACGGCTTCACCGTGTACGACGCTGACGGCAACGACGTGACCATGGAGGTCGCGGACGCGGTCACCCTCTCGTCGGTCCCGGACATGCGCCAATCGAACAGCAACTCCACCGACGTGCAGACCATCGAGATCGACCTCGGGCTGCTGGCGGACTCGGGGCACTTCCCGGAGAACGGCCTGGTCTATGCGGCCCATGAGTCCCTCGGCACGGGGACCGACGCCAGCGGGCTCATGCTGACGAACGGTTCGGAGCTCGCCTCCTCCCTGACCGTCGTCTCCCCGTCCTCGGTCTACGTGCAGGGCGACTACAACGTGGTCAACAAGCAGGGCGCCTCCATCATCGGGGACGCGGTCAACCTGCTGTCCAACTCATGGGACGGGAGCAAGACCCCCGGCTCCCTCCCCGGAGCGAGTGAGACGACCTTCAACTTCGCCATGGTCACCGGCTCGTACGAGACGGAGGCCGGCCGCTACAGCGGGGGGCTGGAGAACCTCCCGCGCTTTCACGAGAACTGGAGCGGGGTCCCGTGCAACATCTCGGGCAGCTTCGTGAACCTCTTCGATAGCCAGTACGCCACGGGGGACTGGCGCTACGGCAGCGACCGCTATCGGGCGCCCATCCGGGCCTGGGAGTACGACGACGACTTCAACGACCTCGCCTCCCTGCCCCCCTTCACACCCATGGCGGTGGAGACGGTGGACGTGGTCGCCTGGTGACGCCGGGGAGAGGCTGAGCTCTCGCTCCGGAATGGAGCCGGCCCGCGCCTCCCGATGGGGGGGCGCGGGCCGGCTCGATACCGGGCCAGGACCTACTGGAACGTGACCGAGTAGCCGCGGGAGAAGTTGGAGGTGTTGCCCGGGTTCTGGTCCCGGTACCAGCACTGGAAGTTCCACGTCTCACCCGGCAGGGCCGGCACGCTCATGGAGGGTTGGGGGATGGCGTTCGTGTCCACCGTCAGCGAGAAGCTGCCGATGAAGCCCGAGTTCCCGACCTGGCTGAGGTAGCGGCCGGTTCCGGCGCCCACGCAGAGGTTGCCCTGGCTTCCGCCAGGGTTCGCGACGAAGCCCTGGTTGCGCGAGACGATGAAGTAGCCGCTCGACAGGAACGGGAGGTCGATCACGGTCAGGGTCAGATCGTTCAGGGCGACCTCGGCGGAGCCCGTCCCGATGATCGTCGCGCTGCGTCCGGTGGAGTTGTTCTCGGCGTCGCAGTAGAGCGTCCCGATCCCATCTCCGCAGTTGACGTCCGAGACCTCGAAGTCGTCGATCGCGGCCTCCACGATGGAGCCGGACCCGAGGTCCGACGCGATGAACCGCATCTGCATCTGCGAGGTGGGCGTCAGGATGCTCGAGACCGAGAAGGTGTGCTGGATCCAGCCCCCTGCCGTGCCAGTGCCGCTGGGGCCGACGCTCTCGACGAGGCTCCAGGAGGAGCCGCCGTCGTTGGAGATCTCCACCACGAACACGTCCGCATTGGGGGAGGCTCCCTGGTCGTTGGAGTACCAGCGGTAGTAGGAGACCGTCGGGTCGTTGAGGCTCGACATGTCGATGATCGGCGTGCGCAGGGTCGTGCTGCCGCCGTCCACGTCGTTGGCTCCGAGGCTGCCGCCAGGGCTGCCCTGGCCGGTGAACCAGCACTGCGCACCCACCGGCGTGTGGTCGTCCTCCGGCTGAGCCGCGGTACCCACGGGGTTTCCGCGCTCCCAGATCCCGGTGGTGGCGTCGTCGCCAGGGGCGCCAGCGATCCATCCGGCGGTGGCCTCCATGTCGTCCGCCCGCGCCACGGTGAGCGAGTCGCCGGCGATCGAGAGGTACGTGGAGGAGGGCGCCGAGGACGGGGAGTTCACGGTCTGGCCCGTCTGCGAGGTCGCGCTGACGAACCAGGACACCTGAGCGCCGCAGGGGATGGGCGGGAAGGCCGCCGTGAACGATGAGCCGCCGTTGGCGACGAGGGGCACGGTCGTCGCGCCGCCTCCGATGTTGTAGGTCAGCGTCGGGGTGGCGGGATCCAGCGAGCCGGGGATCAACTCTGTGATCTCTACCGAGACGGATCCACCGGAGGGGTCGAGGGTCTCAGGCTCGCCCTGGGCCAGGGCGATGGCCAGCTCCGGCGGCCCGAATCGAAGGACGAAGAGGCCCGATTCGATGTCACTGCCGATGATCGTCCCGCTGGGGAAGCCAACGAAGCAGCTCCACAGTCCGTTGAAGGAGGCGCTGCTGGAGTTGGGGGCGGTGTCGAAGAAGCCGACCTCCGGGGGGGAGTTCAGGCTCTGGTTCAGGTCGAAGGCCCGGATCCCGGAGGTGTAGTTGGCCTGGAACAGGATGCCGTCCCGCTCGTACATGTTGTGCCCGATGGCGGCGTTGCCGTTGTCGAAGGCGCCGATGTAGGTCGCGTTGGCCGGGTCGCTCACGTCGAACACGCGCGTGGTCGTCGTGCTCACGGTCGAGCCCTCGTCCAGCTCGTCCCCGAGGTAGAAGCGCGTGCGGTCGTTCGAGAGCCAGCCCTGGTGGCTGTATGCGCGCGCGGGGTAGGAGACCTGCGACAGCACCACGGGGTTGCTCTTGTTCGTCACGTCGACGATGGTCAGCCCGGTGTCGGTCTGGCCCCCGTTCAGGCCGCCGCAGCAGTAGGCGAGCTCTCGGCCGGCGAAGGGCCCAGAGGTGTAGGTGACGACCTGGGCGTCGTGGACGTAGCGCTGGGACCAGGACCCCACGTACTGGGGCACCGACGGGTTGGCGAGGCTGTAGATCCGAAGCCCTTCGCTGCCGCCGCCGGTGCGATAGAGGAAGCCGCTGACCTCGTCGAGCGCGATGTTGTGGGTGGCGCTGGTGCCCGGCCCCGAGACGGTGTTCTCCAGGGTCACGACGCCCGAGTCGACGTTGGTCAGGTCGATGACCTGGATCCCGCTCCCGCCCTCGGAAACGGCGTAGGCGCGGGTCCCGTAGACCTTGATGTCTCGCCAGGTGCTGTTGGGCCCGCTGATGGTCCCGACGAGGTTGGGGAGCGTGGGGTTGGAGACCTCGACCACCGAGGTGCCCTGGGTGGTCAGCATGAGCGCGTACTCCCGGCCCGAGGGCGAGGTGTAGCCCCAGCAGTCGTTGCCGTTCGCCCCGCTGAAGCCGAGGTCGCTCATGGTCATCCACGAGTGCAGCGTGAAGTTGTCCGCGGGGAAGCCGAGGGAGGCGGCTGCGGTCAGGGCGCTGAGGCCGGGCGCGTTGGAGGCCGCGGTGTAGCC
>CAZEFP010000417.1:0-3818 GCA_964511565.1 uncultured Planctomycetaceae bacterium | reverse complement strand
GTCCCCCATGAGGACATCGGCGGGATCGACCCCCTCCGGCATGGGGACCACCTCCAGCTTCACCTGCAGGGGCAGCAGCCCCTCCAGCCCTCGCCACGCCGCCCGCCGGCCGGCCTCGTCGCCGTCGAACACCAGGCTCACCCGGCGGGTCCCCGCACGGCGCACGAGGGCGGCGTGCATCTCCGTGGTGGCGGTCCCGAGGACGGCGCCGACGTTGGGGAGGCCCGCGGCGTGGGCCGCGATCACGTCGGTGTACCCCTCCACCAGCACCAGGTGCCCCCGGGCTCGAACGTGCTCCAGCGCGCGGTCGAGGGCGTAGATCACCTGCCCCTTGTGGAAGTACCGCGTCTCGCTGGTGTTGACGTACTTCGGCCCGTCGTCGTCCCCCACCACCCGGCCGCCGAAGCCGATGGTCACGCCACGCTGGTCGCGGATGGGGATCATCAGCCGACCGCGGAAGAACGCGTACAGCTCCCCGTTGCCGTCCCGGCGACGGGCGAGGCCCACGTCGACCAGGGCCTCCGCCGGGATCTTCTCGGCCTCCGCCGCCTTCAGGAAGCGCCGGCCGTTCCTCGGCGACCACCCCAGGCCGAAGGCCTCGATGGCGTTCTCCTCGAAGCGGCGGCTGGCCAGGTAGCGCCGCGCCTCCCGCCCCTCCTCGCGGCGGAGCTCCGCCTGGAAGTAGGCCGCGGCGAAGCTGAGGGCGGCGAGCCCGGGGTCGTTCTCCTTGGTCCGCCGCGCCTTGCGCCTCGGCAGCTCGACGCCCGTCTGCGCGGCGAGGAGCTCCATGGCGTCCATGAAGGTCATGTTGCCCCGCTCCTGGACGAACTTGATCACGTCGCCGCCCTTGCGGCAGGCCCCGAAGCAGTACCAGGTCCCTTCCCGCACATCGACCTTGAACGAGGGCGTGCGCTCCTCGTGGAAGGGGCAGCAGGCCCAGTGGTCGCGCCCCTTCTGCTTGAGCTCCACCGTCTCCCCCACGATGGTCTCGATGGGCGCGCGGAGCTTGATCTCCTCGATCGCGCGGCGGAAGTCAGGGTCGAAGCTCAAGGGAGGAGGCCGCGCAACGGCGGGACCGGGCAACTATACGTCCACCCGCGCTTCCCGCTCCAGCGCTCGCAGCTCGGGAAGCGAGAGGGTCTCGGCTCGGCGCAGGGGATCGAGATCCAGGGCCACGAGGCTCCGCCCCGCCCGGTCCCCTCCGATCAGGTCGGAGAGCACCCGCCGCAGGCTCTTGCGGCGCCGCTGCATCAGGTCCCTGTAGAACTGCATCCGGCGGGCCCGCTCATCCGGCGCGGCGAGGTCCCCCCGCAGCTCCGCGATGAAGACCGCGCTGTCCACCTTGGGGCGGGGCCAGAACAGCTGCGGCGGCACGAGGCGGCCCAGGGAGACCCCGTACGCCTCCTGGAACGCCGCCGAGAGGGGCCCCCAGGTCGAGTCCCCCGGGGCGCTCGCCAGGCGCTCGGCGACCTCCTTCTGTACGAGGCAAGCGACCCGCGCTGGAGGGTTCTCCAGCTGGGCCACCGTGGCCAGGAACGGGCCCGAGATGGAGTACGGGAGGTTGGCGCAGAGGGTCCACTCCCCCGCCTCGGGGAGGCGCTCCAGCACCGCCGGCGCCAGGCTCGACTTGCTGGCGAGGACGTCGGCCTCGATGACCTCCGCCGAGGGATAGGGGCCCAGGAACTCCCTCGCGATGGGCGCGAGGCGCGGGTCGATCTCCACGCAGAGCAGCCGCGCCCCCGCGTGGGCCAGGTGCACCGAGAGGAAGCCGCAGCCCGGCCCGACCTCGAGGGTGAAGCGCCCGGGGGTGACGGCCGCGTCCGACGCGATGGCCCGGGCCATGTTGTCGTCGAGCAGGAAGTTCTGACCCAGGCGGCGCGAGGGGTGGAACCCTGCCCGCTCGAGCGCCTCCTTGAAGGCCGACCAGGGCGGCCGGTCCGGGCGATCCGCGGCGCTCAACGGGGGAGCCTCCGCGCGCCCCCGGGGGCCGCGACAGCGCCGCCGCCCACGGCGTCCCGGCCGCGGCTCGCGCCCTGGAGCAAGGCCTCGATCCACGGGCTCTCGGGGGTGGAGCGGCGGGCGTCGGCCAGGGCGTCGTAGGAGCGCCCACCCCACCGGGCCCCCACCGCGACGACCCGGTCCCGGGCCGCCGCCGGGAGGTCGACCTCCTCGGCGGCGAGGGCCTGGAGGTACTCGACCGCCTCGGCGACGCAGCGCAGCCCCACGTCGGAGGCCCGATGCCCCGTGGTCGTTCCCATGGCGAGGGCGACGCCGTCCCGGGTGAAGAGCACCTGCTCGGGGGTCGAGAAGCTCCCGCCCATGAGCCATGCGGGCGCGCCGGCGCCGCCATCGGCGGGCCAGGCGTCCGCGTCGATGGTGGTCCAGCCGGTGGGCGGCGGGGGGGGCTCGGTCCACTCCCAGACGTTGCCAAGGAGGTCGAAGATCCCGGTGTCGGGGGTCTGCCCGCTCTCGAACGCCCCCACGGGCGTGGCCCGCACCAGGCCGAGCTCGAGGGTGTTCGCGAGGCCGCGCTGCTGGCGGCCCGCGGGGAAGCGTCGAGAGCGTGGGCCCGTGGCGCACCAGAGCCACTCCTCGAAGGTGGGCAGGCGCATCCCCCTCCGCCGGGCCGTCTCCCGGGCCTCGTCCAGGGTCATGCCCACCGCGGGGGCCTGGGTCACCCAGCGCTCTGGTGATCCCGCGCCGATCTGCCGCGTGGCGAAGGTCACGAAGCCCTCGGGGCGCGGGTCCTCCTCGCCGTACATCTCGCCCCACAGGGCCTCGGTGAACTCGAAGCGGTCCACGAGGAGGTCCACCTCGACCTCGATCTCGATGTCCAGCACCGTCCGGCCGCGCGGGACGAAGGCGAGGTTCTCGAGGCGCACGACGGCGCGCTCCGTGTCCGGTGCCAGCGCCGCCTCGTCGCCCTGCGGCGCGCAGCCCAGCGCGAGCACGGCGCCGAGCGGACAGAACCGAGCGACGCCCCGCAGCGCCATGCGCGCGGGGCGTCGTTCAGGGGTCACGGTGTGGTCAGCCACGGCGGGCAGTCCGTCCGGAGGGTGGGCGGCGAGGGCCGCGCCGCCGTCCCTCAGTCCACCGGATCCGAGACGAAGATCTCGACGCGCCGGTTCATCCGCTTGGACTCCGCGGAGTCGTTGGGGCGCACCGGCTTGTGGGACCCGAAGCCCATGACCACGACCTCTCCACCGCGGATGCGGGAGTTGTCGATCAGGTACGCCGCCACCGAAACGGCGCGCTCGGCGGAGAGCTGCAGGTTCCCGTTCGGGAAGCGCTTGAGCGTGGCCGGCTTCTTGACCGGGTCGGAGTCCGTGTGCCCGCGCACGAAGATGTCCCCGTGGGGCGTGGCGGCGATCTCGCCGGCGATCCCCGCCAGGGCGTCGATCCCGTCGTTGCCGAGGGTGGCGGAGCCCGAGTCGAAGAGGATCCGATCCTGGATCATGAGGAGGTACCCGCCGTCGAGCTCGAAGCGCTCGATGTCTCCCATCGGCCCCTCCATCTCGTCGATCATCCGACCGAGGTCGTCGATGCGCTTGGTGAGCGAGGTGTCCGCGCTGGCGTTGATCAGGCTCGCCTTGCGCTCCTTGGCGAGGCGATCGGTCAGGCGGGCGTTGTCGGACTGGAGCTCCGCCAGCGTGCGCTGCAGGTCGTAGACCTGGTTCTCGTATTCCTTGGCGAGCTGGCGGGTCTGCTGGACCTGCTGGGGCGTCGCGCAGGACGTCACGGCCACGGCCGCGAGCAGAGCGCCGGCGGCCAAGGCGGCGCGGCGCGTCGCAGTGCCCGCCTTCGCCTCGGCCCTGCCT
>CAZEFP010000416.1:0-3831 GCA_964511565.1 uncultured Planctomycetaceae bacterium | reverse complement strand
TGCAGGGGGGACGTCGGTGTGTCAATCCGTGGCGCTTGAGTCCGCGGGCCCCTGCGACAATTGGCATAGGGATGGCCGCGGCGCGGGACTCCATCCCACTCTCAGACACGGATCTCAGCTTCGCTCCGGGCGATGTCCGAATACCGGCTGAGGATCGGGTCGACCTCGGCCTCGAGGAACTCCTCCACTTGCTCGGGAGCTCGACCCACGTACCGGCGGCCGTCCAGCAGGTCATCGAGGCTCCCCGCGACGGCTTCGAAGGCCGGGTCCGCCGCGAGGCGCTCCCGCAGGTCAGGCTCGCGGCCGGCCTTGATCTCCGAGGCAGCGGCGTGGCTGTGCACCCTGATCCGCTCGTGCAGGTCCTGCCGGTCGCCGCCGGCCTTCACCGCCTCCATCATCACCGCCTCCGAGGCGAGGAAGGGGAGCTCGGCGTCCAGGTGCCGCGCCACGATCGGCGGATGCACCAGGAGACCGCCGGCGACATCGCAGTAGAGGCTGAGGACCGCGTCGGTGGCCAGGAACCCCTCGGCGATGGAGAGGCGGCGGTTGGCCGAGTCGTCCAGGGTTCGCTCCAGCCACTGGTTGGCCGCGGTGTGGGCGGCGTTGCCCACGAGCTCGATGACGAAGCGCGACAGCGCGCAGATTCGCTCGGAGCGCATGGGGTTGCGCTTCCAGGGCATGGCGGAGGATCCGATCTGCTTGCTCCCGAAGGGCTCCTCCAGCTCCCGCTTGTTCGCGAGCAGGCGCAGGTCCGTGGCGAACTTGTGCGCCGACTGGCAGATGGAGGAGAGGACCTGCAGCACGCGGAAGTCGAGCTTGCGCGGGTAGGTCTGACCCGTGACCCCGAAGGTGCGCTCGAAGCCCATCTTCGCGGTGACCATCTCGTCGAGCTTGCGGACCTTCTCGTGGTCCCCCTCGAAGAGCTCGAGGAAGCTGGCCTGGGTCCCCGTCGTGCCCTTGACGCCGCGGAAGCGAATCTGGGACTCCACCTGCTCGAGGTCATCGAGGTCGTGAACGAGGTCCTGGATCCAGAGGCAGGCGCGCTTGCCCACGGTCGTCGCCTGGGCAGGCTGGAAGTGCGTGAACCCGAGGGTCGGGAGGTCCTTCCACTCACGGGCGAAGGCCGCGAGCTCACCCAGCACGCCGACCAATTGACCGCGGAGCAGCCGGAGCCCCTCGCGCATGATGATCAGATCGGTGTTGTCCCCGACGTAGCATGAGGTGGCACCCAGGTGGATGATCGGCCGCGCCTTGGGACAGACGTCCCCCCAGGCGTGGACATGGGCCATCACGTCGTGCCGCAGCTCCTTCTCGTAGCGGGCCGCCAGCTCGAGGTCGAGGTCGGTCGCGTGCGCCCTCAGCTCACCGAGCTGCTCGTCGCTGATCGCGAGGCCGAGCTCCTGCTCCGCCTCGGCGAGGGCGATCCAGAGGCGTCGCCAGGTCGTGAACTTGGTGCGGTCGGAGAAGTTGGCGCGCATCTCCCGGCTGGCGTAGCGCGCGCCGAGAGGGCTGATGTACTGCTCTTCGCTCATGGCTCGGCGCGAGAGTCTACGCGCCGGGCCCGCCCGGGAGGGCTCAGAACGGCCAGAGCCCTTCACCCATGAGCACATCCCACGCCGTCGCGAGCCCGGCGGCCGCTGCGCAGGCCACGGCCGCCCCGAGGAAGCGGGCCCGCAGCCCTCCCGGCCGCGTCTGTTGGCGCCCGAGGTACAGGACGACGACCATCACGGAGGCAGCGCCGACGCCGTCGGAGAGCACGTCCAGCAGCGAGGCGTCCCGGCCAGGCACCGTGGACTGGTGGAGCTCGTCCGTGAACCCGTAGAGGGTCACCAGCAGGACCGTCCAGAGGGCGCCGACGCCCGTGAGGGCCGTCCACGGGCGCCCCGCGATCGAGCGCCGCGGCGCGACCGGAACCAGCAGCAGCGCGAGGAGACCGAAGACCACCGTGTGCGCGAAGTTCCAGATGAACCCCTGGAACGGGATCACCGGGAGGTCCTCCAGAGCCCCATCCGACGAGGAGAGCCTGAAGATCACGAAGGCCCACGCGACCGGCGCGAGCCAGGCCAGGAGCCGGGGCTGTGCGAGCAGGACCTCTCCGGCCGCCCTCAGGCCGCGCTCACCGGCCGATGGCGTGACCTCGTCATCCATCGGCATCCTGGATCGCCTCCAGGCTCAACCCCTTGCCGTCGGGCGAGACCGACACCTCGAGGTGATCGACCATCTCGCCGAGGAGGAACAGGCCGCGGCCGCGCTCGTCCTCCAGATCGGGGAATCCGCTCTCTGGCCGGATGAACCCCTCGACCGTGTCCACGGCGCCGCCGCCCTGATCGTCGACCCTGATCGCCCATGCGCGCCCCTCGCCGGCCTCCGGACCGATCCGGACCACCAGGCGAACCCTGACGTCGCTCTCGAGGTCGGAGAGGCTCAGGGCGGCGCCGCCCCCGCCGTGGTCGACCGCGTTGTCGATGAGCTCTCCCGCCACGAACTGGAAGGTCTCCAGCGGCTTGCCCTCCAGGCCGTGCTCCTCGGCGAAGTGGGTCGCCACGCGCCGCGCCATGCGCCCGTGGGCGTGGGTCGCAGGCAGGTCCAGCTCCAGGGTCCCGTCCGTCGATTGGACGCACTCCACCTCCGAGCTCGGCCCCCTGGACGGGCGGATGAAGCTCAGCTGGAGGGAGAGGTCCAGGGCCTGGGGTGAGTGGGTCAGCGCCCCCATCGAGATCCGGTCCACGCCCGAGGCGGCGACCGCGGCGAGGGTCTCCTGGGTGATGCCGCCCGAGGCCTCCAGGGCCACGGGGCGCCCGCGCGCCTCGGCGAGCCCCCGCAGCGTCGGGGCGAGGGCTGACATCTCCGCGGGGGACATGTTGTCGAGCAGGACCACGTCGGCGTCCCCGCGCACGGCCGCCTCGGCCTCCGCGGGATCCCGGGCCTCACAGGTGATGGTCACCTCCGGCCCGAGGTCCGCCCGCAGGTCGGAGAGGAGCTCCTCGATGGAGCGGCCGGAGAGGTCGATGTGGTTCTCCTTCACCATCGCCTCGTCGTAGAGGCCGACCCTGTGGTTGACCCCTCCGCCCACGCGGACGGCGTACTTGTCCAGCAGCCGGAGGCCGGGGGCGGTCTTGCGGGTGTCGAGGATCTTCACCCCGGTGCCCTCCACCCGGTCGACGGCCTCGCGGGTTCGAGAGGCGACCCCGGACATCCGCTGCACGAGGTTCAGCGCGGTCCGCTCTGCCACGAGGAGAGCCCGCGCGTCCCCGCGGGCGTGGAGCACGATGTCCCCCACCACGATGAGCTGCCCATCGGGTACGACGGCGTCCACCACGGAGTCCGGGTCGAGCATGCGCAGCAGGCGCTCGAAGATCACCCCGCCGGCGAACACGCCAGCCTCCTTCGCGATGAGGGTCGCGCGCCCGAGGACACCCTCGCTGACCGCACGTCGGGTGGTCACGTCCTGCCCGACGAGGTCCGCCACCGGTGTGTCCTCGTCCACGTGGATCCCAAGGTCCTCGGCGAGCGCCCGACGGAGGACGTCATCGATCGCTCGGTTGAGGTCTCCGGGGTTCATCATCGCCTTGGGCAAGGTTGGGTGGATCGGCGCCGTGCGCGGCACACCAGCGCGCCACAGTCTATCCGCCTGGAGCGGCTCCAGAGGCGGCCCCCTTCCGATGAGGTGCCTCTGCCAACGCCCAGCCCGCGTCGATCCCGACGGGGAGCTCCCCGAGGAGGGCACGGGCCGCGCGGGCGGTCCGAGGCCCCACCCCGGCGAGCTCCTCGAGCTCGGCGTCATGCCCCCAGCGCCACAGATGGCGCGCCAGGTCCACCGACCGCCGCTGC
>CAZEFP010000415.1:0-3832 GCA_964511565.1 uncultured Planctomycetaceae bacterium | reverse complement strand
TGCGCGCTTCCTCGACCCGCGCCAGCGCCACCTTGAGGTCCTTGTTCCCGGCCTCTGCGCGCTCGATGATCGAGGTCAGCACGGGGTCGTTGAAGACGGACCACCACTCGGAGAGATCCGCCTCCCCGGGCTTGAACGCCGGGTCGTTGGACGCGGCGAAGGACTCCTCCACGACGCCCTCCTCGAGGACGGGCTCCTCATAGTCGGGCCCGACCTTGCAGGACGTGACGATGAGTGCGCCGGCGAGGGCCGTCAGGACGAAGCTGCTTCTACGCGGCTGGGCTTGGGTCGACATCGCGGCAAACGGTAGCAGAAATGGGCTGGGCCTCTGTGGCGCGCTCGCCATTACACCTACCCTCTTGGAACAATGAAGACGGTCACCCTACTCATGTCTGCCGGGCTGCTGGGCAGCCTCGTCGGCTGCAGCGAGAAGCCTGCGCCCATCGCCCCCAAGCCGCCCCTGGTCGAGGTCCAAAAGCCCCTGGTCAAGGACATCACCAAGTACGAGGTGGTCAGCGGTCAGACCGAGCCTGTCCAGACGGTGGAGATCCGGGCCCGCGTCAATGGCGTCCTCGAGGAGATCGCCCACAAGGAGGGGGAGCCGGTGAAGGCCGGTGATCTGATGTTTCGCATCGACCCGGCCCCCTTCACGGCGGCCCGGGACGCAGCCGCGGCTCAGCTCCTCAGCGCGAAGGCCGAGGCCGAGCTGGCGGACGTGACGGCGACCCGGCTGGAGAAGGCCTACAAGGACCGGGCGGTCTCCGAGCTCCAGGCGCTCGAGGCGCGCGCGAAGCACAAGGTGGCCGAAGAGAACGTCAAGGTGGCCACCAAGAACCTGGCCATCAAGCAGCTGGACGTCTCGTACACGGAGATCTACGCACCCATCGACGGGCGTGCGGAGCAGAGCGAGTACTTCGTCGGCAGCCTCGTGGGTGGCCTCGGCACCTCCGCGCTGACCAAGATCTACGATGACTCCAAGGTCGACGCGTGGTTCACGCTCCCCGACCGGGTCATGCTCGAGTACGCGGCCAAGGACGAGAAGGAGGGGCGCGTCCGCGAGGCCCTCGACTCGCTGCCGCCCATCGAGCTGGCCCGTGAGATCGACGAGGGCTTCCCCTTCTCCGGGCGGGTGGACTACGTCGACCCCGAGGTGGACCTGGAGACCGGGACGCT
The DNA here is from genome assembly GCA_964511565.1 of uncultured Planctomycetaceae bacterium. Taxonomy (GTDB): domain Bacteria; phylum Planctomycetota; class UBA1135; order UBA1135; genus Saltatorellus. The sequence goes on along the minus strand of CAZEFP010000415.1, from coordinate 2,659 downwards.
GCGCATCCGCGCCGAGTTCGACAACGCGGAGGGCAAGCTCAAGGGTGGCCTCTTCGTACGGATCCGTATCCAGGCGGGCGAGCTCAAGGGCGCGACGATCGTGCCGGAGGTGGCCCTGGGTCGCGATCAGCAGGGGCCCTACCTGCTCGTCGTCGGCAAGGACGACGTGGTGGAGCGGCGCTCGGTGAAGCCCGGGCAACAGACCGAGGACGGGCTGGTGATCCTCTCCGGCCTCGATGGAACGGAGAGCGTCATCGTCAACGGCATGATCTCCGCGCGGCCGGGCGCCCCGGTCCGGATCAAGCAGGACAGCTGACGGAGCCCTCCAGATGCTCTCCAGATTCTTCATTCTCCGTCCGATCTTCGCGACGGTGGTCTCGATCATCGTGATCACCATGGGGGCGACTGCGCTGGTCAAGCTCCCGATCGCGCAGTACCCCGACCTCGCGCCGCCGACCATCGCCGTCAAGGCGAACTACCCCGGCGCAGACGCCAGCGTGGTGGCTGACACGGTGGCGGCGCCCATCGAGCAGGAGGTCAACGGCGTCGAGAAGATGCTCTACATGTCGAGCATCTCGGCGTCGGACGGCAGCTACACGCTGACGATCACGTTCGAGCCGGGCACGGACCTCGACATCGCGTCGGTCCAGGTGCAGAACCGCGTCTCCTCGGCGGAGCCGAGCCTCCCCGAGGACGTCCGGCGGTTGGGCATCACGACCAACAAGAAGATGCCCGACTTCGCCCAGATGATCTCGGTGGACTCGCCGGGCGGCAGCCTGGACGACGTCTACCTGAGCAACTGGGCCTCCCTTAACCTGCGCGACGAGCTGAAGCGGATCAGCGGCGTGGGCGACGCGCAGATCTTCGGCGCCTCGGACTACTCCATGCGCCTGTGGCTCGACCCGTTCGAGCTCGAGGCCAGGAGCCTCACGCCGGCGGACGTCCTGGCCGCGATCCAGGAGCAGAACGTGCAGGTGGCGGCCGGCAAGATCGGCGAGGACCCAGCGCCGGCGGGGACGACCTTCGAATACACCGTCTCGACCAAGGGCCGCCTCGTGAGCGTCGCCGAGTTCGAGAACATCGTCGTCCGGACCGGCAAGGACGGTCGCGTCCTGCGCGTGGGCGACATCGCCCGGGTCGAGCGCGGCGCCCAGAACTACGTCATGGGTTCGTCCCTGAACGGGCGCCCGGCCGCGAACATCGCGATCTATCAGCTCCCCGGCGCGAACCTGATCCAGATCTCGGACCAGGTCGCCAAGCTCATCGAGACCACCCGGTCGAGCTTCCCGAACGACCTGAGCGCTCAGGTCACCTACGACGCCGCGGACGTGGTGCGGGCCTCCATCCAGGAGATCATCAGCACCCTCTTCATCGCGGCGCTGCTGGTCATCCTGACGGTCCTCATCTTCCTCCAGGACTTCCGGGCGACGCTCATCCCTGCGGTGACCATCCCGGTCTCGCTGATCGGCACCTTCGCGGTGATGTCGGCCCTCGGCTTCTCCCTGAACACGCTGTCGCTCTTCGGCATCGTCCTCGCCATCGGGATCGTGGTCGACGACGCGATCGTGGTGGTGGAGAACGTGGCGCGGAACATCGACACCGGGCTCTCCAGCAAGGACGCCGCGCTCAAGGCGATGGAGGAGGTCACCGGGCCGGTCATCGCGACCACGCTCGTCCTGCTCGCGGTCTTCGTGCCGACGTCCTTCATGCCGGGCCTGGTCGGCGTGATGTTCAAGCAGTTCGGCCTGACCATCTCGGCGGCCACGGTCTTCAGCTCGATCAACGCGCTGAGCCTGAGCCCCGCGCTCTGCGCGATCCTCATGCGGCCGTCGAAGCAGAAGAAGAACTTCTTCTACCGCGGCTTCAACTGGACGCTCGACCTCGCGACCAAGGGCTACGTGGGCGTGGTGGGCATGGCGGTGCGCAAGTTCGCCATCAGCCTCATCGTCTTCCTCGGCGTGGTCTTCGCGGGCGGTTACACGTTCAGCAAGCTCCCTACGGGCTTCGTGCCCCAGGAGGACATGGGCTACCTCATCGTCTCGGCGCAGCTGCCGGACGCGGCCTCCAAGGAGCGCACCCGGGCGGTGGGGCAGAAGGTGGACGCCGTGCTCAGCAAGACGCCCGGCGTGGACGCGAGCGTGGCCCTGATCGGCTACTCGCTGATCGACGGCGCCGCGAGCTCCTCGACGGTGAGCTTCATCGTCACCCTGGATCCCTGGGACGACCGCACGACGAAGGAGACCAGCCTGCGCGGGATCATCATGGGCTTGATGGGGCGCTTCCAGCAGATCCCCGACGCCCAGATCTTCGCCTTCCCGGTGCCCTCGATCCCCGGCGTGGGCCTGGTCGGCGGCTTCGACATGCAGCTGCAGGACCGCGCCGGCGGCGGCATCGCGAACCTCTCGAAGGCGGCCAACGCCCTGGTGGACGCCGGCAACGAGCAGCCCACGCTGATGCGGGTCAACTCGGGCCTCCGCGCGACCGTCCCCCAGCTCTACGTCGACGTGGACCGGGACAAGGTCAAGCAGATGGGGATCTCGCTGCAGACGGTCTTCAACACGCTCCAGACCTACCTGGGCTCCGCCTACGCCAACGACTTCAACGAGTTCGGTCGGACCTATCAGGTGCGCCTGCAGATTGAGTCGGAGACGCGCTCCGT
>CAZEFP010000414.1:0-3840 GCA_964511565.1 uncultured Planctomycetaceae bacterium | reverse complement strand
CGCCCAGAACCCCGCCGACTGCACGCCCGAGCACTCGTGCGGCACCCACCACGCCTCCCATGTGCACGGGCCCGGCTGCGGGCATGAGGCGGTCCCCCACGGCGATCATGTGGACTACCTGGTCGACGGTCACCTGCACCACCCGCACGGGGACCACTGCGACAACCACGGGCCACTGGAACTGGTCTGAGCACCGCCCCCGGCGGCGAATGGAACCGGCGCGCCTCCTCCTGAACGGAGAAGGCGCGCCGGTTCATTGTGCCCCTGGGCCCAGCCCTGCGACCGGACCGTGGGCGCCCGATCAGAGGGACTCGATGGCCTCGTCCAGGGGACCGGGATCGAAGAAGTGCATGAACGTGGCGATCTTTCCATCCCGCCATGTCATGTACATCTGGACCGGGAACTCGACCTCCGCCCTGCTGGACCGAGCGACGCCCTCCCAGCTCGTCCAGAGGTTCGTGAAGACCGCCCCGTTGTTGTAGAGCATCGTCGTCACGATCGGGTTGGAGAGGGAGATCTCGAACTGTTCGTGACGCTCCGAGACCCCGGCGAGGAACGTCGCCTTGTCGACCAGCTCCGAGTTGAACCAGATCTCGGCGTCGTCCGCGATCCACGCCCCCATCGCCGCGGGGTTGTTCGCCAGGTAGGCGTCGAGGACCGCGCGCCCTCCACGCGACCGCTCGTCCTCGGCATCAATGACACCGGACCAGTCGCTGGCATTGGGGGCGCCCGGCCGAATGGTGGTCGCGCAGCTGGTCATCGCGGGGAGCAGGAGGGCGATGGCGGCGATTCGAAGGCACAGTGTCTTCATGGTTGGGGTGGCAAGGCCAGGAAGGAGTGCGCCTGGAACCGGCGCGGGGAGTGAAGGCGACCGTATCAACACTCCCCGTGCCGCGGCAGCTCTGAGGGGCAATGCCAGTGACGGCGGCGGCTGGTGCCCCAGCGCAGGGCTCCAAGGGCTGCCTCAGCCACAGGGGCCTCATCGTCACGGCGGTCCGGCATCGGTATGCTGCCCATCGAGCATGAATCCGCCGCAGCCCCCCATCGTTCGCAGCATGTCGCTCCTCCTCGCGGGCGCCGCGCTCCTCGCCACCGACGTGACCGTCGGACTCAACCAGACGGAGACCGTGACCACGTGGGGCAGCCCCGACCCCGCCACGGAGACGGGGTTCCTGTTCGACGTGTTTCCAGATGAGCTCGGTGCCGCCTTGCTCGCGCTGGCCTTCCTCGCGCTGCGCCGCGTCGCTTCGGGCGCCCTGCGCGGCTGGTTCGCCCTCCTGGTCGGGCTCCAGGGCCTGATCTTCGCCGTGGCCCTGTCCTCCCACGGTCCCCAGGAGGCGGTGGCACAGGAGGGGTTCCACTTCGACTGGCGGGGCAGCCTCCTTCCGATGACCATGCTCATCGCCGGCTGGTCCCTCACCGCGCTCGCCGGGAGGCTCGACCTCCCCACCAGCCAGCGGCGCTGGAGGAGGTTCGCCACGTACGCGACCGTGGGGCACCTCGTGCTCTTCGGCCTCGCCGTGCTCTTCGCCGTCTACACCTCGACCCAGGGGGAGGAGCCGACCTGGACCGCGTTGGCCGTAGCGGCGAGCGTGCTCGCCGGCCTGGCGCTCGCCCTGACGGTGACCCTGGCGTACTTCGGCATCACGGCCTGCCTGGCGATGCGCGCGGAGGCGAAGGCGCCCTAGGGGACCTCAGCGCGAAGCGTCCGCCGCGGCGCGATATCCGCCGGGTACTCGAAGGTGAGGGGCTCGCGGAGCTGGTGGTAGCGGGGGTCGTCCATGGCAGCCTTGAGCTCGTCTCCGAGCCGCGCCTCCAGCTCGCCCCGACTGGGGGGAAATCCGATGCCCAGCCAGCCGGGCTCCATGCCCGCGCGCATCACCGCCACCTGCTGGTAGAACTCCACGGCGTCGCAGCTGGGATCGCTGCAGTCACCGGGGATCTCGGCGGGGCTCCCGGGGCAGTCGTTCTCGGGGTGCTGCCAGAAGGCACAGCGGGCCCGCTCGGTCTCCCGCCCGAGGACCGAGCTCCAGTCCTCCACGCCGAACACCTCCGGGTAGACCACGCTGAAGCCGAACTGCGTCATGAAGTGGTGGACCTCCTCCACCATGACCGCGCGTCCACGGCGGTCCGGCTCGGGACCCGAGACCTCCATCCACCATTCGGGGATGATGATGTCGTAGCCCAGGTCCTCTATCAGGCGCGGGAGCTGCTCCTCTTCCCAGCGCTCCGGGTCCATGGGCATGGCGAGCCACGCCACGTCGCGGCGCGCGAGGGCGGCCGCCACTGCGGGGTCGTCCGCCACGCCGTCCATGTCCTGGTCCAGCATCTCGGCGAGGATCGCCGCCGCCTGCGCGACGTAGCCCAGGGGCATCGCCTCGTCCGCGGCGAGCAGGACCCCAAACGGCATCGCCACGCTGGTCATGCCCGCCTCGGTCAGCGCCCCACGCTCCCGGTCGAGGAGATCGAGCGCCGGATCGTCCGCGGACGTCACCAACACGGCGGGGGCGCCCTGCGAGGTGATCCGCCCCGAGGGAGCAGCCTCGGCGGGAGCGGGGCCTGAGGCGCAGCCCGCGAGGACGCCGAACAAGAGCGCCGCGGCGAGTCGCGGGGTGGTCGTTCGTGATGGGTTCATGGAGAGTCTGGGCCGCCGGTTCCCCACCGAGAGTAGCGCCACACCCCGATCCCGAGCGAAGTCATGGTGGCTCGAGGCGCAGGGGGGATCTCCCCCTACGTTGAATGCGCCGCCCCGCCCGCCGTAGAAAGGCCGCCACCGCGCCCGCCGACCATGAATGACTCCAACCCCGTCCGCCTCTACGAGAAGGCCCTCCTCCTGATCCTGAAGGACCGGGAAGGGACCGTCGCCGTCAGCAACTGCGGCTACGCCCTCGCCGGCGCCCTGCTCTCCGATCTGTTCCTGGAGGACCGCCTCGCCTCGGAGGGCAAGCACCACGTCCTGCGCGTGGCCGATGGCAGCCCGACGGGGGACGGGCTCCTCGACGAGTGCCTCCGGCTCATCGGCGCAGCGTCGAGGCCGCGCCCTGCCCAGCACTGGATCACCAGGCTGGCCGCGCTGCGCGACCTGAGGCACCGCATCGCCCGGCAGCTCTGCCAGCGGGGCATCCTGCGCGAGGACGAGGGCAAGGTCCTCCTCTTCTTCACCCGCAAGGTCTACCCCGAGGTGGACCCCGAACCCGAGGCCGCGCTGGTCGCCGAGCTGACCGAGGCCATCTTCACGGACACCGACCAGGTCTCCGCCCACACTGCGGCCCTCGTCGCCCTGGGGAGCGCCGTCGGCCTGCTCAACGCGACGTTCCCCCGCCGCGAGCTCCACGCCCGCAAGGCGCGCCTTGAAGCCATCGCCAGCGGCGAGGTCGGCGAGGCCGCCAAGGCGGCGGCCGCCGCCCAGTCGGCGATGCTCGCCGCCGCAGCCATGGCTGCGATCCTCCCGACCATCATCAGCTGACCATCATCCACTGACCGGCCGCTCCGCTGAGGGGCGTCGGGGCCGCGCCGCGCGGCCGGCGGCGAGGCTCGGAAGGGGGTCGGACGGGGCGCATCCAAGATGCATGGGGTACGCTCGGATCCGAGACCGAACGCCGCCCATGCTCTGCCCCCTCCTGCTCCTCGCGCCCTCCGCCACGGCGTTCGGCCTGCCGCTGCAGGAGGGCGCGGACCTCTTCCGGACCGAGGTCGCCCCGATCCTGGAGGCCCACTGCATCGCCTGTCACGGCGAAGGCACGGCCAAGGGCGGAGTCACCTTCACAGCCGACTCCCTGCCCGACGGGATCGTGGAGCCCGGGTCCCCGGACGAGAGCCTGCTGCTGGAGCTGGTGAGCG
>CAZEFP010000413.1:0-3870 GCA_964511565.1 uncultured Planctomycetaceae bacterium | reverse complement strand
CGAGGCGCAGGCGCTCGCGCGTTTCCTCGGAAACGATCGACTCGCCCAGAAACGCGAAGCGCGTGACCGGGGGAAAGCCGGGGCCGAGCAGCACTTTCACCGGCAGCGCCTCCGTGATCGCGTTCACTTCGCGGGCGCGCGGCGCGTCGACGGTGACGACCACCGAGTCCGCCCCGAGCGTCGCGCCGCTGGCCGAGAGAGCACTCGCCACGAGCTCGAGGTCCCCGCCCCTATCAGGGGCCAGGAAGGTGATGGCCCCGTCCCCCCCGCCAGGGACCTCCTCGAGCTGCACCAACGGACCCGCGACCTGAGTCCACCGGAACGAGGCCACCCCCTCGCCCTCCACCACGGAGGCCTCTAGGCTGACGCGCGACCGGGAGAGCGTGGACACGTCGTCCCCGGCGAAGACCGTCGCGGGGGACGGCCCTCCACCATCTCCGCCCCCGCCGCCGCAGCCCGCGAGGAGGCCGCCGAGCCCGGCGAGGAGAAGAACCTGGTTCGTGCGGTGGTCCAGCATTCGTTCGCCGTAACCCTATCCCGTCCAGTGCGCCGAGTGTATCCATGGGGGATATATGACAGCGGCGCCCTTCTTCGCTGCCTGACGCCCATGGCTGCCCCCCTCCCCGCTCCGCTGGAGCCCGGCCTCGAAGGCCGCATCCTCACGCCCGCGCTCCTGGTGGACCTGGGGGCCGCGAGGCGGAACATCGAGGCGGTCCTGCGCCTGACGGCGGGGCCGGCGCGCTGGCGACCCCACGTGAAGACCGCGAAGATCCCCGAGGTGCTCGCGCTCTACGCCCAGGCTGGCATCCGACGCTTCAAGTGCGCCACCGCCCGGGAAGCGGACGTGCTCGCCGCGGTGCTGGAGGCCGAGTCCACCCCGTCGGGGGACATCCTCCTCGCGCACCACCTGTACGGCCCCGGCCTCGACCGGCTCTCGGAGCTCGCCGCCCGATGGCCCGGTGTCTCATTCTCGACCCTGGCGGAGTCCGTGGACCAGGTGGCCGAGCTCCCGCCGGACATCGGCGTGTTCATCGACGTGGACCTCGGGATGGGTCGCACCGGCATCAGCGTCGGCCGCGGGGACGACATCCGCTCCATCGCGCGCGCCGCTGGTGGCCGCTTCCGGGGCCTCCACGCCTACGACGGGCACCGGCACGAGGCCGACCTCGACGAGCGCGCGCGCCTGATCCACGCCTCCTACGACGAGCTCGTCTCGCTGGCCGACAGCCTTCGGGAGGCGGACCTCGGACCTGCCGAGGTCATCACGGCGGGAACCCCCGCCTTCCCCGCGGCCCTCAAGCACGTGGGCCTCGCCACCCTGCCCGGGTCGGTCCACCGCGTCTCTCCGGGGACCGTCGTCTACCACGACCTGCGCTCCGTCGAGCAGCTCCCCGACCTCGAGGCCGAGTTCGCGGCCACGGTGCTGACGCGGGTCGCGAGCCTCCCGGGAACGGACCGCGCCACCTGCGACGCCGGCTCCAAGTCGATCGAGGGCACCGGCCCCGACCGGATCGCCGCGGTCGTGGACCACGGGCACCTGACCGCCATCGGCCAGAGCGAGGAGCACACGGTCTTCGTCTCCGAGGGCGGACCAAGACCCGAACGCGGCGCCCTCCTGCGGCTGATCCCCGGGCACGTCTGCCCCACCGTCAACCTCGCCACCCACGCCGTGCTGATCGAGGACGGCAAGCTCCTCGAGCGGGTCGAGGTCACGGCCCGCGGTCACGAGGCGCTCGCCTGACACCCGCCACGACTCCCACCATGCCCAGCGCTCCCTATCGGGCCGCGGTCGTCCAGGCGGCCCCGGCAGCCCTCGACCTCGAGGGCACGCTCGCGCGCGTGGAGGAGTTCACCGCCCGCGCCGCCGGGGACGGCGCCGCCCTGGTGGTGTTCCCCGAGGCCTTCCTCGGCGGCTACCCCAAGGGCATCGACTTCGGGGTCCGCCTCGGGACCCGCAGCGACGCCGGTCGCGCCGCCTTCGAGCGCTATCACGCGGGGGCCGTGGAGATCCCGGGGCCCGCGGTGGAGCGCCTCGGCGTGATCGCCGCTCGGCACGAGGTCGAGCTCGTGATCGGGGTGGTGGAACGGGACGGGGGCACCCTCTACTGCACGGTCCTGTTCGTCGGCCCCGACGGCGAACTGCGCGGCAAGCACCGCAAGCTCGTGCCCACGGCCCTCGAGCGCTGTGTGTGGGGCCGCGGAGACGCCTCCACCCTGACGGTCGTGGACTCACCGCGCGGCAGGATCGGCGCGGCGATCTGCTGGGAGAACTACATGCCGCTGATGCGCGCTGCGCTCTTCCAGAGGGGCACCGAGATCTACTGCGCCCCCACCGTGGATGACCGGGACGTCTGGCAGGCGACCATGCGACACGTCGCGGTGGAGGGCCGCTGTCACGTCCTCGCCGCCTGCCAGCACCTGCGCGGGGGAGACCTCCACGCGGACCTCGGCGGCGCCGAGGTCGCGCCGGACCAGGTCCTGATCCGTGGCGGCAGCGTGATCATCGATCCGTTCGGAGAGGTGCTCGCCGGTCCGGTCTTCGAGGAGGACGCCGTTCTCGTGGCCGATATCGACCCCGCCGCTGTGATCCGCGGCCGCTTCGACCTCGACGTCTCCGGTCACTACGCGAGGCCCGACGTGTTCGAGCTGCGCGTGCTGCCCGCCCCGGGCGGCGACGCAGCCGCCGACGAAGACCGCTGAAGGCCCGCCCATCGCCGCGCCGAACCCGCCCCAGAGCCCCGCGCTGGCCGGTCCGCTTGCCCAACCACAGGGCATGTACCTAGCATCGAGTGATCGCCGTCGCCGAGCGGCGAAGCTCACCTACAACTCAAACAGCGAGGAGTCCGCCATGCTGCGTTCTGTCGAAGCCGAGGATCACATGACCCGGTCGCCGGTGACCCTGAAGCCGGAGACCCACATCTTCGAGGCCATTCGAGCGCTCACCGAGCGCAGCATCTCCGGCGCCACCGTCCTCGACGACGACGGGAACGTGGTCGGCGTGATCTCCGAGATGGACTGCCTGCAGGCCGTGCTCAGCGGAACGTACCACGGCGAGGCCGGGGGGACCGTGGCCGACATCATGACCACCGAGGTGGAGTCGGTGGAGGTCGGGGTGAGCGTGGTCGACGTCGCCCAGAAGCTCATCGACGGGCACCGACGCCGCTTCCCCATCGTCAAGGAGGGCAAGTTCGTCGGGCAGGTCTCCTGCCGCTCGATCCTCCGCGCGGTGATGCAGTTCGCAGAAACGGACGCGCCGGCGGACTGAGCCCGCCGCCGCGTTCACCCAGACCGCCCGCTCAAGCGGGCGCGTCGACGCCGTAGAAGGTCCCGGGGAACAGGTCCTCGCGGGCCGCCCCCTCCTCGACCTTGCGGACCTCCGCGGCGCAGACCTTGTACTCGGCGGTGTCCGTCACCGGGTCGCCCGCGTCGTTGGTGATCACGTTGGCCCGTGCCTCGAAGAAGTGCAGGGGCATCCAGATGCAGCGCGGCTGCACCTGGCGCGAGTAGAGGGCCCGGACCTGCACGGCGCCGCGTCGCGTCGAGACCTCCACCAGGTCGCGGTCCTCGATGCCGCGCTTCTTCGCGTCCCGCGGGTGCATCTCCACCCAGGCCTCGGACTGCTTCGCGTCGAGCCCGGACTCGCGGCGGGTCTGCGTCGCGCAGTTGTAGTGGTACAGCGTCCGCCCGGTGGAGAGGAGCAGGCCATAGTCCTCGTCGGGGAGCTCCGCCGGCGGGCGGTAGTCCACGGCCTGGAAGAGGCCCTTGCCGCGCAGGATCCCCTCCTCGTGGAGGAACGTCGTACCCGGGTGGTCCGGGCTGGGGCAGGGCCACTGCAGGCCGGTCTTCGGCAGCTCGACCGTGGCGTCGAGG
>CAZEFP010000412.1:1979-3871 GCA_964511565.1 uncultured Planctomycetaceae bacterium | reverse complement strand
GACCTTCTGGTGGCGTTCTCCTGCAAAGGGCGGGGCTTCTGCCCCGGCTGCTGTGGGCGGCGGATGGCGGATCGGTCCGCGCTGAACCTGAACGTCCACCTGCACGTGCTGGTGGCAGACGGGGTCTGGTTCGACGGCTCTGGGGGCGGTCCCGAGTTCCGGCCGGTGGCGGTCGATGATCGACTGGTCCGGCGAGTTGTCGAGCGGGCCGGGCGCCGCGTCGAGCAATGGCTGGTCGACCAGGGGATCTGGGACCCGGCGGAGTACGGGGGGGACCTCGACTCCGAGGATCGGAGGCGGCTGTCGTTGTGGGCCGCGTCGGCGGCCCAGGTGGTCGCCTCGGGTCCGCGTGCGGGGCGACGGGTCCGTCGGGAGCGCCTGGGCGTCTCCTTGGCCCGGCGGTCGACCGTTGAGCGCCGTCGCCGTCGCCTTCAAGCCCGCTTCGGGGGATTCGACCTGCACGCGCGAACCCGGGTGCGACGGGGCAACCGAAGGGGTCTGGAGCGCCTGTGCCGGTACCTGCTTCGTCCCCCGCTGGCCGTGCCGCGGCTCAGCCTCGAACCCGACGGCCGCTACCGCTACGAGTTGAAGTCGGTCTGGCGGGACGGCACGACAGCGTTGCTGTTCGAACCGCTGGAACTCGTGGAGCGCCTGGTGGCGCTGGTGCCGCCGCCGCGGGCGAACCTCGTCCGCTACCACGGGGTTCTGGCCCCGAATCACCGGTACCGCGACCTCGTTGTGCCGTCGCCGAGGCGAGGGGACCTCTGCGGGCATCGCCCAGGCCAGCGAGTCGCGCTCGGGCCGCGGGTTCCCTGGGCGCAGCTCCTTCGCCGCACGTTCGACATCGACGTCTTGCGTTGCGCGCGCTGCGGAGGCCGGCGGCGCGTGCTCTGGCCTGCCGTGACAGCTCCGAGCCTGGCGCGCGAGATCCTGGCGCACCTGAGCGTTCAGACGGTGGTACCGGCGCTTGACCCGGCGAGAGGTCCGCCCAGCGACTTCGATGAACCCGTCGTATTCACGGCCGCCCGTTCGGGCATCCCGGTTCGGGCCAGCGAGCCCTCTCGCAGCGGGGCGGGCGTAGCTCCCCCTTTCCCCCATGGGGTTCGGGCTTGCTGAGCTGTGGGAGGTCCGGATCGGGTGCCAGTCAGGCTGGCGGTGGGATGGCTGCGAGCTGCTTCCAGACGAGCGCGTGGAGGTCCGCAGCGGCCCGGTTGAGCACGAAGGTGATCCTTCGTTGGCCGCGGCGGAGCCTCGCGCCGGCCTTGAGCACGCGCTCGAAGACCCGGCGGAGTCCCCAGCGCTCGTCGCCGGCGGCGTTGAGCAGGCACCGGACGACGTGGATGAGGCTGTAGGCCAGGGCGGAGACCAGGAGCTGAGCGTCGTTGCAGGCGTAGGGGTCGCGGGGATGCGTAGTGGTTGCTGGCCGTCGACCCCGGTAGGTCTTCTTGCGCCGGGTCGTCGACGACAGGGACGGCGGGACCGTCGACATCCACTCGCCGAAGCGCCCCTCGGCCGTGCCCCGCTGGCGGTAGGCGGCGAGCAGGTCGGCCGCGGCGAGTTGCTCGGGGGCGTAGCTGGTGACCAGGTAGAAGTGGCGATTGAAGAGCTCTCCGGGCTCCTGGACCACGACGCAGACGATCCGGCGGTCCTCGTCCCAGCTCTTGGCGGCGTAGCGGGCTTCGACGAGGCGCTCGGGTGCTGGCTCGCTGCCGTCCGGGTCGGGCAGGCGAGGAAGCAGGTGGAGGTCTCCGAGCTCGCGGTCCAGCGCGGAGTTGCTGCGGATGCGCGCGACATAGGGGATGCCGTGCTGCTCGAGCAGCCCCAGCAGGCGGCCGCTGGGGAAGCCCGCATCCAGGCGCACCCCGGCGCGCGCGACACCACGAGCGCGGAGC
>CAZEFP010000412.1:0-1969 GCA_964511565.1 uncultured Planctomycetaceae bacterium | reverse complement strand
GCGGAGCTCCCCGACGACCCACGGGATGAGTTCCTCGGCATCGCCGGCCGCCGAGGCACGCCCCGGCCGAAGCCAGGCACCCACGAGGTCCCCGGCCTCGCCGAGCACGGCCACCAGCGGGTGGTAGCAGGTGCAGCGGTAGTGCCCGTTGTACTCGGCGCCCCGCTGGTGCCCGTGGACCTCGATGCCGATGGAGTCGACGTCCAGCCAATGCGACTCGGCAAGCTGTCCTGCGCCTCGAAGTCGGGCGACCGCCAGGTCCAGCAGGGCGTCCCGCAGCGCCGACCGGTTCGCCGAGCCCGACAGCGTCTCCAGCATCCTCGACAGCGTCGGCTGCGAGGCCAGACCAGTCGGCTCGCCGCGACGGCGCTCCAGCGGACGGGTCCCGCGACGAGCCGAGACCGCCACCCGGAACACCGGGTCATCGCGCAGCTGCGTCGCGTCGTCCTGGTCACGCCAGCCCTGCGCCGCCAGCAGCAACATCGTCCGCACGACCTCGGGCTGCTGGTGCAGCACCTGGTCGTCCAATCGGTCGTCACGGAGGGTCGTCGCGAGCCGGGCCGACAGGCCGTACCGATGGTCGACTTCCCGCAGCACCAGGGCGCCGGCGTCGGTGGAGATCTGCTCGGGTCGCACCTCGATCTTCACTGCGCGGTTGAAGTCGGGCGAGAACAGAGGAAGGGTTTCACTCATGGCGTGAGTCGCAGTGAGGGTGGACGGTTGGTGTGGTAACCCCGTCCTACAACACTCTCACGGGCTCACGCCTCCCTCGCCCCCACCTCGGCGTGAATACGACGGGATGAACGCTGGGATCCCTGTCGTGGCGATGAGCGGGGCGGCCAGTCGGACTGATTGCGGAGTACGCGCTGGTTGATCCCGGATCCGCGGTGTGATCTTCTCGGCCCGAGGAGGTCGGATGCCTGCACCGCTGTCGTTGGACTTGAGGACCCGGGTTGTCGCTGCCTACGAGCGGGGTGAGGGCAGCCAGCAGAAGATTGCTGACCGCTTCGGCATCGGCGTCGCGTCGGTGAAGCGCTGGGTTCGGCGGAAGCGCGAGTCTGGTTCGCTGGTTGCTGGTCGCCGTCCGCCACCAGACCCCAAGCTGGACGCGGACGCTCTGGCCATTTTGGTCGAGGTCATCGAGACGTCACCGGACCTGACCCGCAGCGAGTTGGCGGCGGAGCTGGCCGAGCGCGGGCTCCCGCTGGTGAGCGTCGCGACCATCGGCCGGGCGCTCCGTCGAGCCGGGTACAGCCGGAAAAAAAACAACCCACGCCGTCGAGCGTGATGCTCCGCGAATACAAGCACTTCGAGCCAGGTACGAGCTGTGGGCCGCGGGCGTAGATCCAACTCGTCTGGTGTTCATCGACGAGTGCGGCTCCAACACCGCCATGACGCGTGAACACGCCTGGGCCCAGCGCGGCAGCCGGGCGCACGAGGCGGTCCCACGGAACCGAGGCACCGTCACGACCATCATCGGCGCCCTGACCGTCGACGGACTCGAGGCGGCAATGACCATCGAGGGCGGCACGTCAGGCGAGGTCTTCGCAGCCTTCGTCGAGCACGTTCTCATCCCCGTCCTCAAGCCCGGCGACCTGGTCGTGATGGACAACCTCGCAGCCCACAAGACCGCCTTGGTGCGGGAGCTGCTTCGCAGCGCCGGTGCTCGACCTGTGTGGCTGCCGCCCTACTCCCCGGAGATGAACCCCATCGAGCTCGCCTGGGCCAAGCTCAAGGCCTTCATCAAGGACTGCAAGGCCAGGAGCGTCCAGGCGCTCGAACTCTGTGTGGCCATGGCCATGAAGTGGCTCATCACCCCGGACGAAGCCCAGGCGTGGATCCGCCACTGTGGCTACCCGGCTCTACCAGCGTGATCGGCGCAATGACCCGCCGCTCGAGCCTGGTGGCCGCGATGCGTCGGGCTTCCCAGTGGAAGCCTCGCGACGCTCCGTTCGTTGGAGTTGACTCA
>CAZEFP010000411.1:0-3872 GCA_964511565.1 uncultured Planctomycetaceae bacterium | reverse complement strand
CGAAATAGTCATCGATCATGCCCACGCTGATAGTAGAATAGTCGCGATGGATTTCGACGGTCTGCAACAAATCGCTTGGCCCAACGATCCAGCCCAACCGAAGACCCGCGCGAGAAAACGCCTTGGACATGGACCCCGTACTCGCCCGAGCGCTCGAGGGTGCGGCGAGCCAGGTCCCAAAGGATCTGGATGCCCCGCCGCTCACGGCGTGCCATGAGCATGTTGGCCCCGCTGGAGGTCGAGAGCACGGCGAGGGCGAAGCCGAGGTCCTCCAGCTTCCGCGAGCCGTCCGCGAGCTCGCCGGCCTTCTGCCCGAAGAGCGCCTCGCCCCCGGGGATGTCGAGGAGGGAGCGGAAGCCCACGAGGAGCTGGGTCCCGTTGTTCATCTCGTGGATGAGCACGGGGAGGAGCGCTCTGGGCACGGACTCGCTGGACCACGGTTCCATGCCCAGAGCGTAGCGACTTGGGCGGCCGCATCCTCGAGTGGCTGGCCAGACCTACCGCCGGGGCGACGGCCCCCGGGCTCGAATGGCAACACCGGGGACCGGAAGAGGGTATTCTCCTCCCCAGCACGGGCCGGAGTGGCGGAATCGGTAGACGCGACGGATTCAAAATCCGTTGCCCGCAAGGGCGTGTGGGTTCGAGTCCCACCTTCGGTACCAGCCCCGTGTCCTCCCGGGGTCGCTCCCCCAGGGGCCTCAGAGGGCCCGGGCCACGAGCTCCAGGCAGAGCTCCCGGAAGCCGACGCCGTCGGCCGATGCGGCCAGCGGGAGCAGGGACCTCGGGGTGAAGCCAGGGAGGGTGTTCGCCTCCAGGAGCACCGGTGAGGCGTCGCCGTCGATCTCGAATGACCCGTCGGACAGGCGCGTCGCCGGAACGATGAAGTCGATCCGGCCGTATCGCTGTCCGCCGAAGGCCTCCCAGGCGGTCAGCGCGCACTCCTGCAGCCGGTTGGCGAGCGGCTCCGGGAGGTACCTGGGAGGACAGAACTCCTCGGCCCCCGTTTGTTCGGAGTACTTCTGCTCGTGATCGAAGAAGGACCCCAGCGCCGGGATGACCTCGGCCACGGGCAGCGCCATCGCCGAGCGGCCGTCCCCCATGACGCCCACGGTGGTCTCGAGCCCGGGGACCTCCGCCTCGATCAGGATGTCCGCGCCCTCGGCCGCGATGGCTGCGCAGGCGAGCTCAACCTCCTCGTCGGTGGCGCAGCGGTGAACCCCGAAGGACGAGCCGGCGCTGGTGTGCTTGACGAACCGGGTGGGGCCCGGAACCGCCAGCGCGTCGGCCAGCGCCCCCGATCGGTCCTCCAGCCATCGCGAGCGGGTGAGGTGAACCCCGGGCGCGACCGAGACCCCTGCGCCTCGGGCGGCCTCCCGGCTCCGGTGCTTGTTCATGCAGAGCGCGGAGCATTCGGGACCCGCCCCGGTGTAGCGACGCCCCGCACGCTCCAGGAGGCTCTGAACCGTCCCGTCCTCTCCTGCGCCCCCGTGGAGGGCCAGGAGGAACACCGTGTCATCGGGCAGGCTCTGGATCGCCTGCATCGGCTCAAGGGCCGCACCGTCGAGGACCCAGCGGCCCTCCGTATCGATCTGCACGTCGAAGATGGCCGGCGTCACGTCGAACGCAGGCCCGGTCAGGTCCCTCAAGGCCGCGGAGACCGCAGCCCCAGAGGTGAGCGACACCTCGCGTTCCTCGCTCTCCCCTCCCATGAGGATTGCGATTGGGGTTCGGGTCAGGCGGGCCCGGAGGTCCGGCCGGGACCAGGTCTCCCAGCGCGCCATCAGGCCTCAGCTGGGCGGTAGACGACGCCCCGAGGGGTCTCGTCCGGAACGGACGGGGACTGTTCGAACTCCTCGGCCGACTCCGCCAGACGCGGGTCCAGCTCCACCGCGGACGCGCTGACACCGGTGATGCGCGCGGCGATGGCGGACAGGGACGCGCGGCAGGTGTCGGGGGAGTCGTTGCCCTCGGCGTTCTTCACGGGGCTGAACTCCTCCTCGCGAAGCACCTCGAGCACGACCGTCGAGGTGGTCTGAGCCAGGGCGTCGAAGATGAAGGTCTCGAACTTGACCCCGGGGCGCTCGACGAGCGCTCCATCTTCAGCGATGCACTTGAGCTGCTTGCGTGCGATGTGCCAGGGGAGGTCCAGGTCCCCGCCGCTCGTGAGCCCCTCCACGAAGTCCCTGCGGATCACGTGGGCGGCGATGTTGCCCGCGTTGAAGAGCAGGTTCCCGTCGGTGTCCGTGGCGTGCCGCAGCTCGTCCGACAGGTCGGAGTACTCGATGCAGCCGAGGACCCCGTCGATGAGGCCCAGGACGCCCACCTTCTCCGCGGCGTCTCGCTTGGCCACGACCTTGCTGGACATCTCCGCGCCGGCGAGGTCGTGGAGGCCGATGAAGAGCGGGTCGGCGTGGCGCCCGAGGGGGTTGTCCACCTGGAAGTAGCTGAGCTGTTCGATCCCGTGGGTCGCCATGTCCGCCAGGGCGCCCGAGGACTGCAGCGCCGCCAGGGTGCCGCCGTGGCCGTTCGGGGCGAGGAAGAGCTCGCCCGGGCCGGCCAGCACGATGCGCCCCTCCCCATCCAGCGCCGGCAGCATGTCCTGCTGGAACAGGAACACGTCCGCAGGGTCGAAGCCGAAGTGCCCGTGCGCATCGAAGAAGGCGCGGGTCTGGGCGTCGTTGGCCGCCGAGGTCATCACGTACCAGCGAGGCTGAAAGCCGTGTCGGGTGCCCGCCGCCTGGATCCGCGCCGCGTGCCACTCGAAGAGGCTCTTCTGGGTCACCGGTCCGATCTCGTAGGCGCCCTTGGGCCCGTCGAAGCCGAGCCTCGAACCCTGTCCGCCGGCCACCAGGACGAAGCCCACCTTTCCGGCGGCGAGGAGCTCCTCGCCCCTGGCGACGGCGCCGTTCCGCGCGGCCGCGCGATCGGGTCCGGGGCACGCCGGGAAGACCTCGGGCGGAGACAGGGCGGGGCTGGCGCGTTCCGCGTCGGACCCGAGCAGGCCCCCGAGTCGTGTCACGAGCTGGAGGTCAACGGCTTCCAGCTGGGCCGAGAAGGCGGACCGGGCCGCCTCGTCGAGGGACTCCCAGTGTCCGAAGACGTGCCCCTGGCCGGCGGCCGTGAACTGATCACGAAGGTCGGACATGGTGAGCCGCGCCCCTCAGACCTTGCCGATGAGGACGGAGACGTTGTGGCCTCCGAAGCCCAGGGAGTTGCACAGGGCGTTCTCGATGGTCAGCTCACGGGCCTCGCCGGGGACGTAGTCCAGGTCGCAGGCGGGGTCGGGGGTCGTGTAGTTGCGCGTGGGGTGGACCTCGCTGTTGGCGATGGCCTTGGCGGTCACCACCAGCTCCACCGCGGTCGCGGCCCCGAGCAGGTGCCCCACCATGGACTTGGTCGAGTTCACCGCCAGCGTCCGGGCGTGATCCCCGAAGAGGCGCTTGATGGCCGTGGTCTCGATGGAGTCGTTGTACGCCGTGCTGGTGCCGTGGGCGTTGATGTACTGCACGTTGGTCGGGTCGACCCCACCGTGTCGAAGGGCGTCCCCCATGGCCCGCGCGGGACCGAGGCCGTCCTCCTTGGGAGCCGTGATGTGGAAGGCGTCATCGGTCGAGCCGTAGCCCTTCACCTCGGCGTAAATCCGAGCGCCGCGCTTCTTCGCGTGCTCGTACTCCTCGAGCACCAGCATCCCCGCTCCCTCCCCCATGACGAAGCCGTCGCGGTCGAGGTCGAAGGGGCGCGATGCCTCGTGCGGTGCGTCGTTGCGCGTCGAGAGGGCCTTCGCCGACGCGAAGCCGGCCATGGAGAGCGGGGTGATGGCGGACTCCGCGCCCCCGGTGACCACGAGGTCACACTCGTCCCACTGGATGGCC
>CAZEFP010000410.1:2087-3886 GCA_964511565.1 uncultured Planctomycetaceae bacterium | reverse complement strand
CCCCATCACGTTGCCGTACCGCACCACCGAGAAGCGGGTCTCGTGCTCGCCCGAGTAGGAGTTCCCCGCGATGAAGAGCTTGTCGGATGCCAGCTTTGTGGCCCCGTACAGGTTGACCGGGCTGCTGGCCTTGTCCGTGGAGAGGGCCACGACGCGCTTGACCCCGCTGTCGATGCAGGCGTCGATGAGGTTCATGGCCCCCATGACGTTGGTCTTGACGCACTCGAAGGGGTTGTACTCCGCCGTGGGGACGATCTTCGTCGCCGCCGCGTGGACCACGTAGTCCACGCCGTCGAGCGCCCGGTAGAGCCGCTCCCGGTCGCGCACGTCGCCGATGAAGAACCGCAGGGCGCTGTGCCCCTCGAAGCGCTTCGCCATCTCCCACTGCTTCATCTCATCCCGCGAGTAGATGATGAGCTTCTTCGGCTTGTAGCGCTCCAGGGTCATGGGCACGAATGCGTGGCCAAAGGACCCGGTTCCACCGGTCACGAGGACTGTCTTCCCTTCGAGCATCCCGGAACGCTACTGCCCGAGGGTGCCCGAAGGAAGCCCCATGGACAGGAGATCGCCGGATCAGTCGGCGAACCTCGGTGACCGGCCCGTGGGTCCTAAGGTCCTCGCCCGGCGACCCGTGACCACCAGGGGGGGACGAACAGGTCTCAGCGCGGCCCCTCGCCGTTCAGCGCCGCGGAACGCCCGGAGATGGCGCAGGGTCCGCGACCCCATGACGGGACGGGGCGAGAGACGGAGCCTCCTCGAGCACCCCCCTCCCTGGACCATCCATCTCGACCTCGGCGCGGGCCACGTTCAGGGGTCGCACCTCGACCCTGCGCCCACCCGAACAGAGCCAACCGGCCATGTCATTGAACGCGTGCTCCACCAGGGTGTCGGCCCCTCCCCAGATCGGGAGGCGCCGGCCGATCCCCGACAGGATGTCGTGAACGAGGAAGCGGGCGACGAGGCCCCTCTGACCGCGCGTGGCGGCGAGCAGTTGGACGGGGAACGCCGCGTTCCCGACGACGGGAAGCACCCCGACACCGAGGGCCACCCAGGGCGCAGGACGGCCAGTGAAGACCGCCTGCAGCGCCCGAGCGCCGGTGTACGTCGTGCGCCCGATCGCGCCGCTGAAAGCGAGGAGCCCTACCAGCGTCCAGTGGTCCGCAAACCCACTCAGCGCCAGCACAGGGAGAGCCAACCAGGTCACGACCTTGACCGCAGGCTTGATGGCGAGGTGGACGCCGAAGTCCGCGACGTACTCCGACGCCACGTCGGAGGTCATGGACCCGCGGACGGCGGCAGCTGCCTCGGCAGAGAGCATCCCCCGCCGGCGCCAATCCACGACCCTACGGCGAACGTGGTGGCTCGCCCAGCGACGGCGCCGCGACCTGGAGGCGAAGAAGGCGCCGTACGCCGCGAGCGCCCGCATCCCCTTCGCGAGGTCGACCCTCGACCAGATCGAATGGACGGTGGCCGCCGCGCGACGGGGCAGCGAGGCAGCCAGCCTGGTCAACAGGTGCGCCGTCCAGCGCAGAGGTCGCGCCCGGTAGCCGCGGGCCTCATCGGCCGAGAGCTTCCCCATGGCGAGGTGGGACTCGATCCCACGCTCATGCCGCCTGAGCACGCGCCATTGCCACTGGGCGTTCTCGAGCGCCCGGGCATCGGCGCGCAGCGCCTCGACCGCGGCGCTTCCGAGCTCGACCTCCAACTCGGGGGCGTTCCGTTCGATGTAGCGCTGGAGCCGCGCCACATCCACATCGTCGAAGAGCCACCGGCGGTGCTTCACGCAGAACGGGAGGTAC
>CAZEFP010000410.1:0-2077 GCA_964511565.1 uncultured Planctomycetaceae bacterium | reverse complement strand
CCAGCGTCCACGCCGCCATCGGGAAGAGGGCGGGGACCCCCGACTCGGCGTCGATCCATACCCAGCGCGCCTTGCCTGCGGAGAGGTCGCGCATGTAATTGGCCGCGGCCACGGGGTTGCCCTTGCCCGCCTGCCAGAGGAGTCCGTCGAACCCGCTCTCCGCGAGGTAGTGCTGGAGCGGGCGCATGAACCGACCCACCAGCTCCGACACCTCGTCCGCGTCCCCATCCCCGAGGGAGTGACGGAGCTGCGTATGGCGCCCCTGCACCCGCTCCGCCCTGAGCTCGAAGGCGGCGTGCTCCGGCACCCAGCGGGACCCTTCCGTCTCGGGGAGTCGCAGCTGCCCCCCGAACCAGACCTGCACCAGCGGCGCGAGGATCCTCCGGCGAAGCACGGCGCACTCCACCGCATTCCGATCCCAGCGGTAGGGGTTCACCGCTCCCGTCAGGAGCTGATTCACCAGGCTGCTGGCGCCATCAGGGAGGAAGACCTTGCACGCGAGGGAGCGGCCGTCGGGGGTGACCTCCTCGAACACCTGGCCCGAGCGCCCGGCGCCCAGTCGTCGTCGGGTCTCCACCTCGTTGGAGCTGAGAGGCTCCTGGCTGGGGTGGCTCGTGGACATGGCGGGAACGGGCGGCCCGCGGCCACCCACGGGGTTTCTCGACCCCTGGCCCGGCCGAACTGAGCGCCGCTGGGGCGAATTGCCCTCCCCGATGAGCCCAGGGCTCGGCATTGAGACAGACCACGGACCGGCGACAGGCCAGCCTCTGCCCAACGCCCCGAACCTCCCCGGGGACCCTCGGGGCCCGTGGTCGGCGTGGGCAGCGACGGCTGTGAGCACCGCCGCGCTCCCCCCCCTGCCGCGTCGCTTCAAGGTCCATCTTGTTGCCGGAAGGCACGCCCGCAGCGCCCTAAGTGCTTGCGAGGGCGGTCGAAACATCTCCCGGTCACATTTCTAGGGGTTAACCCCCGATTCCCCGTTTCAATTAAGGGGTTACCCGTATACGGTGTGCTCATGGTGAGAAGCACAGCGGCCCGTTGTGGCCCAAGCTGACCCACCGGACCCCACCAACACCCGGCCTTCCGCGCCCTGCCAAGCGCGGCTTCGACCTGCCCACCCCCTTTCTGCCATGAAGCAAACTGCCCTCCTCACTGCCCTCACGGCCGCCCTCGCTGCCCCCGCCGCGGCTCAATACAGCGTCGTCGCGCCCGGCGGCCTCATCCCGGACAACACCGGCGGCGCCCTCGGGGTCTTCCCGACCGCGATCCCGACCGCTGGCGGGTTCCTCTCCAGCACGGTCGTCCTGCCGGCCGACGCGGCCACGATCGACGGCATCCACCTGGACGGCCTCGAGCACACCTGGGTCGGCGACCTCCAGATCGTGCTCTTCGACCCCAACGGCGTCGGTCACATCCTGGTGAACCGCGTCAATTACATGCACCCGACCGCCTTCGGCAGCGGCTGCGACCTCTCGGGCGACTACGCCATCGTCGCGGACGGCGTCTACGAGTGGCCCGTGGATGCCAACAGCCTCTGCAACGCCGGCTCGAGCATGCTCCCGGGCGCGTACCCGCAGTTCTTCTTCGCCAACCCCATGGGCCAGTGGGCGCAGGGAGCTGGAAACGTCTTCGACACGCCCATGTGCGACATCCCGGTCATCGCAGGCGGGACCTACGAGCTCCAGATCTACGACTGGGAGAGCGCGGACGTCGGCTCGCTCGACGCCTTCCGCATCACCGGAACCACCTCCGCCCCCGCCCCGACCTGCACGCAGAGCTTCGACAACCAGACCATCCAGTCCGGCGGCGTCTCCTGCACCACGGGTCCCCCCTCCAACTTCGCCACGGACAACCAGTGGCTCCGTCGCTACAGCCCCGCCGCCGAGTGCGGCGTGAACAGCGCCATCGTGGTCGAGGGGGTCACCTTCGCCGTCGAGACCGCGGCGAGCCCCGACAGCCTGGGACAGCCCATCACCCTGCGGGCCTACTCGATTCCCGTGGGAGCGAGCCTTAGCTACGCCAACATGAGCCTGCTCACCGAGATCGAGGAGATCGTTCCGGACGGCACGAACCAGAT
>CAZEFP010000409.1:0-3907 GCA_964511565.1 uncultured Planctomycetaceae bacterium | reverse complement strand
CCATGGAAGTGAGATCAGCCCCCGGGTCAGGGTGCCGGGTTCACTCGGCGTTGGAGGGGCGCCTCGACGGCCCCTCGGGCTGGTTCGAATGGACGGGCTCGAGACTCCGTGGGAGCTCCGTTCCCCCGGCGGAGGCGACCACGGACGGAATCGTGCGGGTGAAACCGGACGGGAGCGGGGAGGGTGCCTGGGTGCTCAGGGGACCGGGTGCGTCCTCCCGGATCGAGCGCTGGGTCGGCCCCGAAGCCGAGCGCGGCCCATGGTCGAGGCGGATGATCTGGCCCCTCCCCTTCGAGGCGAGGGCCGTGGCTCCCTCGGGGGCGGCGGCCTGGGTCGCGGGGTTTCGAACACCCGTGGCGCTCCTCATCCACCGGGAGGGAGGCGTGCTCCGTGAGGTGGAACTCTCGGGAGCGGACGGTGTGGAGGACGCCTTGGCCATCCCGAGCGCGCTCGGAGGGGGCGTCTGGCTCGCAGCCTGCGGAGCCCTGGTCCGACTGGACCCGAGGGGCCGACGCCTGCCGGGGCAGGGGGGCTTCGCCCACCTGGTGTCCCTTGCAGCCGGCAACGCGGCGCTGGCCGTCAGCCGTCCCCGAGCTGCCGTTCCACCACGCCGAGCATTCCGATGACCGTGTTCGCCACGTCCGTGCGCTGGTCGTCGAGCGCGGTCTGCGCGAAGGCCGACGCCTGCTTCTTGAAGCGGGCGAACCCCTGGTGGACCGGCTGGTCGCGCTGCTCCTTGCGCTTGATCCTGGACTCGACCTGGCGGATCTTGGCCTCCAGGTCGGAGATCATCTCGTCCTCGGTACGGCGGGAGCGGCTGGTGTTGGGGCTCGGCATCTCGGGGTGACTTCCGTGGGCTGGTGGCACGGCGCTGGGGCTGGACCGGTCGGGCCCCCTTGGGGAGGAGGCCGGGGGCCGGAGGGGCCCTGATCGGGCGCGAGAGGCTACCAGCCCCCGAGTCCCCGGCGAGAATCCCTCCTGCCCATCTGGCCTGTTGCTGGCAGAAGGGGTCTCAGGATGCCTGTGGGGGGCGGTGGAGGGCCCAAAATCAGCCATGCGCCCGCCCCCCGAGCGCCCGCTGATCTACCCTCTTCGGCCCAAATGACCAGCGTGCATCAAGACATCGACAGCGTCCTCTTCTCCGAGGACACCATCCTGGAGGGCATCGAGCGAGTCGCCGCGGCGATCACCGAGCGCTTCGATGGGGGAGATCTGACCGTGGTGTCGATCCTCAAGGGGTCGTGCATCTTCGCCTCCGACCTCATCAGGAGGATCCCGATCCCCCTCGAGCTCGCCTTCGTCTCGGCCTCGTCCTACGGCGACCGGACGACCTCCGGAGACCTGCAGATCAGCTTCTTCCCGACCGGAGAGATCGAGGGCCGCAGGCTGCTGCTCGTGGACGACATCCTCGACACCGGGAAGACCATGCACCGTCTGAAGACGGAGTTCCTCGAGCGTGGAGCGGCGGAGGTCGCGACCTGTGTCTTCCTCGACAAGCCCAGCCGCCGGAGCGTCGAGATGGACGCGGACTTCAGGGTCCACGAGGTCGACGACCTCTTCGTCGTGGGCTACGGACTCGACTTCGCTGGCCGCTACCGGAACCTCCCCTACGTCGGGGTCCTGAAGCCCGAGGTCTACGCGAGCGCCAGCGGCTCGGATTCGTCCGTTCCGTCGGCGACCTGAAGGCATGGATACGTTCGTCGTGTCGGACGAGCGGGCAGGTCTGGAGCTCGACGAGTTCCTCTGCTTGCAGTTCCCCGGCCTCTCGAAGGGGTTCCTCCGCCAGGAGATCGCGGCGGGCAACGTCCTGCTCGACGGCATGGACGTGGTGCCGGGGAAGCGGCTCCGGCCGAACCAGGTCGTGATCGCCACGATCGACTGGGACCGGGCGCCCAAGCGCCCCGTGGACCCCGGGATCGAGATCCCGGTGCTGCATGAGGACGAGGACGTGCTGGTGGTGGACAAGCCGCACAACCTCGCGGTGGAGCCGGAGCGGTGGATGCGAGAGCTGGGCTCCCTCGCCGGGGCGCTGCTGCAGATCGTGGAGGAGCGAGAGGAGGCCGACGATGGGGGCCTCAGCTTCCGTCCTCGACTGGTCCACCGGATCGACAAGGACACCACCGGCGCCGTGGTCGTGGCGAAGCACCTGGAGGCCGAGCGGGCCCTGCGTCAGGCGTTCGAGGCGGGGACCATCAAGAAGTCCTACCTCGCGCTCGTGGAGGGGGAGCCGTACCTGAGCGATGGCGAGACCATGCTGATCGAGCACCCCATCGGGCCCGTGCTGCGCAAGAGCGGCCGGATGCAGGTCGCCAACGACGGGAAGCCCTCGAAGACCCGGGTGGGGATCGCCGAGCGGTTCGATGGCTACACGCTCCTGCGCTGCGAGCCGATCACCGGCCGCACCCACCAGATCCGCGTCCATCTCAGCCACGACGGCTTCCCGCTCGTCATCGACCGCTTCTACGGTCGGCGCTCCGAGTTCAAGCTCTCCGAGTTCAAGGCCAGCTATCGGCCGAAGCGCGGGCTGCCCGAGCGCCCGCTGATGGATCGACTCACGCTGCACGCCCACGAGGTCGTGCTGCCTCCCCTGGGCTCGCGGACGGAGCCGCTCGAGATCGTGGCCCCCGTGCCACGTGATCTCGAGCGTGTGCTCAAACAGCTGCGCAAGGTCCGCCCCTCTCGCCACTGATCGCGCCCGTGAAGCTCAAGGTCCGCCCCACAGATTTCAAGGTCACCGAGCGTATCCTCCCCGAGGTGCTCGAGTCGTCCGGTCCCCATCGCCTCTACCGTGTGCGCAAGGAGAAGCTCACCTCCATGGAGGCCGCGACGGAGCTCGCGAACCTCGTCGGGGTGACACCGGCGGACATCTGCATGGCGGGCCTGAAGGACCGTCAGGGGGTGACCACCCAGTACATGAGCCTGGAGCGCGGCCCGTCGGTGAGCGTCCAGCAGAAGACCCTGGGGATCCAGACGGTTGGATGGACGGCCGCCCCCCTCGACTCCAGCGCTTCCCTGGGGAACGAATTCGGGATCGTCGTTCGAGACCTCGACGGCTCGGACTGTGACCGCGTACGAGCGTCCCTCGATCCGGTCCGCGAGCACGGGCTGCCGAACTACTTCGACGAGCAGCGGTTCGGCAACCTGCGCCACGGGCAGGGGTGGATCGTCCTCGACCTGATCAAGGGCGACGTCAGCGGCGCGCTCCAGCGGCTCATCGCCAGCGCCTCTCCCTACGAGCCTCCCGCTCGCCGGAGCCTCAAGGACGCCCTCTGGAGGAGCTGGGGGAACTGGTCCGCGTGCCGTTCCATCGCAGGCAAGCTGGGTCGCTACCACTCGGTCTTCGAGCACCTCAAGCGATTCCCCGACGACCTCGCCGGAGCCTTCGGTCGGGTGGGTACCCGCGAGCGCCTGATCCACCTCTACGCGTTCCAATCGCACCTCTGGAATCGGGCCCTCGCCCTCTGGATCGACGAGAACTGCCCTGATCGATTCGGCCTCTCGGGGATCGAGGGCCGCCTGCGCTTCCCCAAGTTCGGCCTCGCGCTCCCCGAGCACTGGCACGAATCGCTGGTCCTGCCGGGCGAGCGGCTGGACGGGGTGGACGACCCGGAGCAGCGGGCCCTCTTCGAGCGCGTCCTCGAGTCCATGGGGCTGCGCCCCGACGACCTTCAGCTTCCCGACGTCCCCGGCTTCCAGCTGAAGCCCGAGGCCCGTCCGGTGATCGTGCGTCCGCTGGACCTCCGGGTGCGCCCCGCGGAACAGGACAACGAGTTCCGTGGCCGGAAGATGCTGCGGCTCTCCTTCGGTCTCCCCCGGGGGGCGTATGCCACCATGGTCCTGCGCCGCCTGGTCGGGCCAGGCAGCGACGGGAGCCACGGCGGCGCGTCGCAGGGCCGCCGCGATGGGG
>CAZEFP010000408.1:0-3907 GCA_964511565.1 uncultured Planctomycetaceae bacterium | reverse complement strand
CGGCAGCGGTGTGGGCGCCGACGGCGAGGAGAGCGACGATGAATGAGTCCGCCTCCTCCGAGCCGCCCCTGATCCTCGCGGCGAACGCTCGCATGCCGTCAGCCCGGGCGCAGTCCGTGCAGCTGTGCCGGGCGGCCCAGGCCTTTCAAGGGGCTGGCGCGGACACCGTGGTGCTCCACGCCGCGAGGCGGGACACGCCACGGTCGCGGCCGGAGGACGTCTGGGCGCAGCTGACCACCCTGCCCACCGCCTCGACCTCGGAGGGGGCCGCGATCCCGCCGCGACGGGGGTGGCCGGGGCTGATGGCAGCGGGCTGCGTGGACTGGATCGACCTGGTGCCCAGGCCCCTCCAGTTCCTCCCCGCGCGCCTCCAGGAGTGGAGCTTCGGCCGCTCGGCGGCGCGGATCATCCAGTCGAGGTTCCAGGGGGCGCGGGTGCTCGCCCGTGACCTCGAGATCGCCGTGCACCTCCGGGGTCGTCCCGGCGTGGCGCTGGAGCTCCACCGCGTCCCGGGCGGCCGCACCCGTCGAAGGTGGCTGCGCCGATGCGTGGGCGCGGGCATGCCCGTGGTCGCCATCAGCGGCGGCGTCCGCGATGACCTCGAGGCGCTCGGAGTCCCGGCCGACCGGATCACGGTGGAGCACGACGCCCATGACCCCGCGCTGGTGGACGCGCTCCCGGAGCGAGCGGCCGCCCGCGAGGCCCTCGGCCTCGACCCGGACGCCGGGGTGGTCCTCTATGCGGGCGGGCTCCTGCGCTGGAAGGGCGTCGACGTCCTGGTGGACGCCGCCCAGGGCGACCTGCTCGGCAAGGCGACCGTGCTGATCGTGGGGGGGATGGACGCCGACGTCACGGCGCTCCGCCAGCGCGCCTCCGGGCTCGCGAACGTCCGGGTCCTCGGTCACCGCGCTGCCCATGAGATCCCGCTCTTCCTGGCCGCCGCGGACGTCGGCGTGGTCCCCAACCGACGGAAGCCCAGGATCAGCTCCCACTACACCTCACCCCTCAAGGTCTTCGAGGCCATGGCCGCGGGGCTCCCCCTGGTGGTGAGCGACCTGCCGAGCCTCCGGGACGTGCTCCGCCCGGACGAGGCGGTGTTCGTGGAGCCCGAGTCGCCCGAGGCGCTCGGGCGCGGGGTCGCGGGGCTCCTCGCGGACGCGGACCACCGCCGGGCCATGGCGGCGCGGGCCCGGGAGTCCGTGCAGGCGAACACCTGGGGCGCCCGGGCGCGGCGGATCCTCACCTTCATGGAGCAGCACGCGTGAAGGTCCTCTTCCTCACGGACTCCCTCTCCGAGCTCGACGGCGTGGGCCGGTACTCCGTCCGCCTCATCGAGGCCCTGGAGCGCCAGCGCCCCGGGCTCGAGGTGCGGGTGCTCCTCGCGCGCAAGCACCGCCCGACCTCGCCGGAGGTCCCCGGCCACTGGCAGGTCGACGTGGCCCTGCCGCCGGACTACTTCTTCTACATGTCTCCGGCGCGCTTCGTGGTCTCGCGGCTCCTCTCCACGTGGCGGACCTTCCGCATGGCGAGGCAGGCTGACCTCGTGCACGCGATCAAGGACTTCCCCCACAGCCTCATTGCGGTGGACGCCGCGCGGCTCGCCGGCAAGCCCTGCGTGGCCACCGGGCACGGGACCTACACCATCCAGCCGGTCCTCGATGACCGGCACCGCGGCCGCGCCCTGTCCGCCT
This sequence comes from uncultured Planctomycetaceae bacterium, assembly GCA_964511565.1. GTDB lineage: Bacteria > Planctomycetota > UBA1135 > UBA1135 > Saltatorellus. The sequence continues at coordinate 2,216 of CAZEFP010000408.1, read as the reverse complement.
ATCGACGGTTCGCGGCGCTGATCTCCGTCTCCCGCTACACGCGCCAGCGGCTCCTCGGGATCGTCTCACCGGACGTCCTGCCGCCCGAGCGCGTGCATGTCATTCCCAACGCCGTGGACGCCGAGAGCTTCGTGGCCCCCCGCGAGGTGGGGGAGCAGCCCTGGCACGGTCGCCGTTTCACCCTGGGGATCGGAGAGCTCAAGGAGCGCAAGGGGCACCACCTGGCGCTGGAGGCCTGGATCCGCGTGGCCCGCGAGCAGGAGGACCTGCACCACTTCATCGTCGGCAACCGCGCCGGCGACCCCTACGAGGAGCAGCTCGTGGCCATGGCGAGGGACGCGGGCCTGGGGGACCGGGTGCATCTGGTGGGCAACGTCAGCGAGGACGAGAAGATCGATCTCCTGCAGCGGGCGGAGGTCTTCCTCCATACCCCGGTCACCGCCGCGGACGGCGGCTTCGAGGGCTTCGGGATCGTCTACCTCGAGGCGGCGGCCGCGGGCACCGTGGCCATCGGGACCCTTGACTCGGGGGCGGCGGACGCCATCGTGGACGGGGAGTCCGGGCGGCTCGTGGCGCAGGACGCGGACGCCCTGGAGTCCGCCCTGCGGGAGATCCTCTCGGATGCGGACCTGCGGGAGCAGCTCACCGCGGGGGCGAGGGCCCACGCGGCGGCCTCCTCCTGGGACGAGAACGCCCGGCGTGTGCTCGACATCTATGACGCCGTGGGGCGCGGGGGCGATCGGTGAACGTCCTCTTCTTCTGCGAGATCGCGGACCCCGGCGTGGGCTCCAGCGTGCGGCAGATGTACGGCCTCGCCCGGGAGCTCCGGGCGCGGGGTCACAAGACGGCGGTGGTGGCCACGGTCCGGGAGCCCGCGGACGCCACGCCGACGGTGATCGAGGGCACGACGGTCTTCCGGCTGCACTCGGACTATCCCCTGCGCTGGAGGGGCTGGGTGTCCCTCCGCAACCGCGCCATCGAGCGGCCCCTGGCCGCCGTGCTGGGGGAGTTCCGTCCGGACGTGGTGCATGCCCATCTGGTGCACACCCACCTGGGGTACCACTCCCTGACCATGGCCAAGCAGGCGGGGGCGCGGGTGATCTTCACCTCGCACGACGCCATGACCTTCTGCTATCAGAAGCTCACCTGCTTCCATGGCGGCGAGGCCCACGGCGGCGAGCTGGACGACGTGGTGGCCCGGGCGAGCAAGTGCATCCCGTGCCAGCGCCTGCGGTTCCGGCCCGGGCGTAACCGGCGCATCAAGGAGGTGCTGGAGCGGGACGTGGACCGGGTGACGGTGGTGTCGGATGAGCTGGGCCGCGTGATGCGCGCGAACGGGCTCCCGGTGCACCGCACGGTGCACAACGCGCTGGAGCTGAGCGAGCCCCCCGAACCGTCCGCGGTCGAGGCCTTCCGGGCCCGCCACGGGCTCACGGGGTGTCGTGTCCTCGCCATCGGCGGCCGGCTCCACGAGCAGAAGGGGGTCGGGAAGCTGCTGGAGATGCTGGCGCTCCTGCGCCCGGAGTTCCCGGACGTGCGGCTCATCGTGATGGGGCGCCGTGAGACCTACGACGGGGAGTTCCGACCTCAGGCGGCGCGGCTCGGGGTCGACGACCTGGTGGTCCCCACGGGTTGGCTCGGTCCCGATGAGCTGCCGCTCGCCTACGCCGCGGCGGACGTCTTCGTGACGCCGTCCCTCTGCTTCGACACCTTCGGGATCGTGAACCTCGAGGCCATGGAGCAGCGGCGTCCGGTGGTGGCGACGAGCTTTGGCGGCTCCATGGAGGTCGTGGAGGACGGCGTCTCGGGCTTCATCGAAAACCCATTTGACGTCCCGGCCTACGCGGAGCGGATCGCCACGCTGCTGCGGAATGACGAGCTGAGGGCGAGCATGGGCGAGGCGGGGCGAGCGGCGCTCCTGGAGCGTTTCTCCATGGCCCGGCTGGCCGACGAGTTCCTGGACGAGTACGGGGCCGGCGCGGGGGGGTGATGACGCGTCATGGCGTCGCAGGGTAGGTCCCGCGTGCATCAACCTGGGAACTCATCGCCCCTTGGGCGCGAATGAGCCGATACTCCGTGAGGGATCCTCCTGTCGACGGCTCTACCCGGAGCGCCGTAGACTTGGGCTCCGGCAAATCAGCTGGGGCGCCCGTGGTCCCGCCCCAGGATATTCCTTATCGCCCGCGCCACCCCGCAGGGGTCGCCCACGATGCAGA
>CAZEFP010000407.1:2466-3910 GCA_964511565.1 uncultured Planctomycetaceae bacterium | reverse complement strand
CGAGGCCGTCGCCGAGCCCGAGGCGGACATGCGCGCGATGGACCCGGTCGAGTTCGCGTTCGCCTCACCGAAGCCGGCGCCGACGCAGTCGCCGTCGGTGAAGCCGAAGGCGTTCGCAGCGGACCACCCGCAGAGCCAGTTGTTGGCCGTGTCGGGGGAGAAGGCGCCGCGGTACGGGGCGAACTCGTAGAAGCCATTGGCCGGAGCGGACGCCGTGGTGGAGGCCGCGTCATTGATCGGCGTCGGGTCGAGGCCGATGCACTGGAGCATGGTCTTCCCGCCGCGAACGACCGGGGTGGCCCGGGTGATGGACGCGACCGGCGAGTTGGTGGCGAGCACATTGTTGTTGCTCGGGTCGAACACGCCGCGGGCAATCGCCTCGGTGTAAGCCGAGCCGTTCAGGTTCCGGAAGAAGACCGTGTCGCTGATCTCGATCAGGTTCCCGGTGGAGTCCTGGGCCGTGTAGAAGAGGCCCGGGTTCGCCGGGGCGTTGACCGCGGAGGTCGTGGCCGCCGACGTGTTCCAGCGGTCCTCGAAGGAGAGGGTGCCGTTGTGGCCGTAACCGGAGGCGCCGTCGCCGTCGTCGCCGTCGGCGCGGACGACCTTCTCACCGCAGTCCATGATGATGGAGTTGCGGATCTGCATGTTCGCGTTGTCGCGCCAGGCGGTGGCGCCGTCGCCGTCCACGGGCTGACCGATGACGGTCATGTTGTAGAGAGCGCCGGTCGTCACGGGCTGGTAGTCCGAGTCCTCGGCGCCGTCCATCTCGATGCAGTTGTCACCGACCCCGGAGCCCTGGCTCGCGTCCAGGCTGTAGCCCTGGACGATCAGGCCGAACTGAGCCTGGCCGCGCCAACCCTGGTCGATGTCCAGGCTGTCGTCGCCGATGTTCCAGATGCTGAAGTGCTTCAGGTTCACCGTGCCGCCCCAAATCTCGATGCCGTCGTCGACGTTGTTCATGATCTCAACGAAGTCGATGTCGGTGCCGCGCCCGATACCGCCGAGCGAGAGACCGTTGAGCTCGTTGTTGAGCCCGATCACCTTGCCGCCGTAGCGCAGCGACATGTAGTTCAGGGTGCCGGAGTCGTCGTCGTCGTTGGCGCCGCCGTACTGGGCGATCGTGCTGCCAGCCGGGGGCTGCAGGCCCTCCATGTTGGCGTAGTTGGAACCGTTGGGGCTGGCGGTGTTGGTCGGCACCGCGTTCTCGGCGATGTAGGCGTCACCCATGATGGTGATGTTGCCCCACTCGTTGGCGGACTCACGCCAGGTACCGGTCTTGGGATCGCCGTTGGTCCAGGTGGCGACATCGGCCTTCGAGGTGAAGATGACCGGGTTGCCGGACTCGCCGAGGACGAAGATCTGCGCGCCCTTCGCAACGGCGATCGAGCCACCAACGTTGTCTGGCTTGTCGGACTTGTTTTCCATCATACCAGTGATGTTCTTG
>CAZEFP010000407.1:0-2456 GCA_964511565.1 uncultured Planctomycetaceae bacterium | reverse complement strand
GTGCCCGCCTGGATCGTCAGCGTCGCGCCGGGCTCGACGTAGATCTGGGTCTGGATGTTGTAGGTGTTGTTCGCGGTCCAGGTCGTCGAGGTCGTGATGTTGGACGCGACGATGATCTCCGCAGCGCTCGACGAGGAGGCCGCAAGCGCGCCAAGAGCCAGGGTCGAAAGAGCTTTCTTCACAGCGATATTTGGGTTGGGTTTCTTGGCCGATCGGGAGCGTTCGGCCAGGGGGGATGTCGGTTGACGCGAGGAATCTAGGGCGGACCCCGGCGGCAAGCCTCAAGCCGGTGTGAAGCGTCCTAGAAGCGCTTGTTGGCCGATCGGGATCGGCCTTCCTGGGCCCTTACCGGCGGCTTCTCCCCCTCCTGGCCGTAGCTGCGCGCCACAAAAAAAAGCCGCGCGCCTGGCCCAGAATGGGCGCGGCGCGCGGCGTCTCTCCCGATCCCCTGGCGATCAGCGCGCGCTCTGGCGGGCCGCCTTCTCCACGAGCTCGAGGAACCGGGCCACCTTCTCGTCGCTCTCGTATTGCAGCGACGCCTTCAGCAGCGGGATCGCCTCCGCGTAGCGTTTGCGGCTGACCAGCAGCTCCCCGTGCAACTTGGTGGCCTTGGCCTCGAAGCCGGTGATTTGCGCGGCCGTCCCATAGCGCAGGAGAGCCTCCTCGAGGCGCTCCGCCTCGGCCAGGGCCTGGGCGAGGAGGATCAGCGCGTCGCCGTCCATCGGGTTCTCCGCCACGATCTGCCCGAGGGTTTCGATGTTGGTGGCGAGGTCGCCCTCGCGGACTGAGACCTTGATCTTCGCCATCCGCAGGCGATACCGCTCCTGGTCGGAGAGGCCGTCCGCGCGGAGGCGCTCGATGCCCTCCATGAGCTCCTTGGCCGGCCCCAGTTCACCGCGCCGGATCATCTTCTCCAGCGAGGTGAGGGCGCGTCCGGGGCTGGCCGAGGCGAAGCCGTCGAGGGCTTGCAGGTAGTGTTCGACCGCGAGTTCCACCTGGCCCTGGTTGCTGTAGATGTCCGCGAGCAGGTTCAGTACGCCCTCATCCGCCTCACCCAGGCGCGTCATGATGGCGAAGCACTCCGCGGCCTTCTCGAAGTCCTGGAGACCAGACTGGCACCGGCCCATCTTGCGCCAGTGCAGCGCGTTGCCCGGGTCGTTCTCCGCGGCACCGGCGAAGATCCGGTAGGCCTCGGTCCAGCGCTCCTGACCCATCAGTGAGTCGCCGAGCGCGAGGCGCCACTGCAGCCCGTCCTCCGCCAGCATCATCGCCGACCGAAACGCCGTCTCGGCGCCCTCGAAGTCCCCGGCGCGAAGCAGGCATCCCCCGAGCAGCCCGTAGGTCAGGCTGTCGACCCGGCCAAGCATCACGCTCTGCTTGAGGGCTCTGGCCGCCTTGTCCCACTGCTCGAGGTCGTAGTGGCAGAGGGCGAGGTTGAACCAGGCCCGCTGGAACCGCGGGTAGCCCTCGAACTCGTCGAGGGCGCGCTCGAAGGCGGCGATGGCCTGCTCGTGCCGGACCGGGTCCGCCTGATAGTGAACCTGCCCCTCCAGGAACGGGAGCAGCGCCGAGGAGACCTTGGTCGTCTTCCTGGCGATCAGCTGGAGGGCCTTCTCCTCCTCTCCGGCCCCGATGAGCTCGATCACCTTCTGGAGGTCCTTGACGTCCTCGGGGTCCACCGGCGGCTCGATGTCGGTCACCGCCAGCAGGCCGTCCGTGAACCGACGCTGGAACGCCGCGGACGAGATGTGCCCCTCGGCGATGGGGCGGTAGCGATCGGCGCCGCCCGAGGCGGCCGGCGCTGCAGCCTCAACCTCCGTCGCCTGGGCCACGCCGTCCTCCTGGGGGAGGGTCGCTGTGGCCGCGGCCGGGACAGACGCGCTGACTGCGCCCGCGATGCCGAAGCGGTCGCCCGACCGGGTCGCCGTGGCTTCCGTCGCCACCGGAGCGCTGCTCGCGCATCCGGCTGCGGCGAAGATCGCGGGAACGAAGAGGGTGAGAACGAGGCGGTTCGTGGTCGTCATGAGTTCTTCATGTCCGGAATTTCGAAGGGGCAGCTGACCTTGTACTCCACCGGCAGACCCTTCACGGTGCCCGGGAAGAACCGCCAGCCCTTGACGGTTCGCAGCACGGCGCTCTTGAGGCCGGGGCTGTTGATCTTCTTGACGCGCGGGTTCACCACCCGTCCGTTCTTGTCCACCTTGAAGATCACCACCGCCAGGGCCGGGGTGAGCTTCTTCTCCGCGGGGGACAGCTTCGCGGAGTCTTGCCGCTTCGGCTGCGGCTTCTGGTCGAGCTCGCTCGCGTCAAACAGCTGGTCGAGCCCGCCACCCCCGCCGAGGGCCTTGGAGAGGTCGATGCTGAAGTCGCCGGCCACGGCGCCGAAGCCGGTGGCCGCGTTGGCCGCCGCCTCGAGCTGGGAGAGCGTCAGCTCCTCCACGGCGTCCTGCTCGAGC
>CAZEFP010000406.1:0-3911 GCA_964511565.1 uncultured Planctomycetaceae bacterium | reverse complement strand
TGAGCGCCCCGTACCCGCTGCCCGCGTGCTCGTCCGCGACGTCCTGGACGCCAACGTGCCAGACCGTGCGGTTGGCGCCGGCGGGGCAGAGGCTGTGGATGGAGAACCCGGCGGTTCCCGCGGGGTGCGGGCCGCGGAACTGGTGCACCTGGATCCCGTCCTCGAGGAAGCGGCCCCAGCGCACGCCGTCCTTCACCGCCACGTGGACCAGCCCGTCGGTGAGTTTGCGGAGCGCCGCGAGCCCGACCTTGAGGTCGGCGTCCCTGCCCGCCACGACCTCGGTCAGGTCGGGGGCGAGGGGGCTGGAGTCGTAGGCCTGGACGATGATCGCCGCGGGCTCATCGGTGGAGATGGCGACCCGATCGAAGGGCCGGCGACGGATCGTCGGCCAGAGGCCAGAGCCGAGCAGGGCAGCCTTGATGTCGTCCCGCGAGGCCGCGCTGACGTCGATCGGCTCGAAGGGGACCGCGTCGTCGTAGCCCGAGGCCTCGACGACGATGGACAGGACCGCCCGCCGCTTGCCGCGGTGGATGGCGGTGATCTTCCCGGCCGCCGGCGACGTGAAGAGCGCCGCCTCGTCGCGGCGGTCGCACATCAGCGGGGTGCCCACCTGGACGGTGTCGCCCTCCTGGGCCAGGAGGCGGACCTTCGCACCCAGGGCTTCCTGGGGCAGCAGGGCGACTCGATTGACGTCGAGGCGATCGACGACGGCGGCGTCCGAGGGTGCGCCGTGGATCGGTAGATCGAGGCCTCGTCTGGCTTTGATCGTTGCCATGGATTCGGGGTCAGGTCGCGACGGGGGCCCCCGTCCTGTGAGGGGCGGAGGGGCGGCGCGAGGGCTGCTGGGAAGTGGACGTTCGGAGGTCCTTCCGTGGAGACTCCGCGGCCCCTTCATGGGCCGTGGGAGCGAAGCCCACCACGAAATTTGGCGCGCATTCTATCCACGGTCCCCCTCCGCGGGCGACGTCCCGACGCCGAACTTTCGGGGGGAGGCCAGCCAGGGATCGAGGTCAGCCGGGAAAGGCGACCATTCGCCCCGCCGAGGGGCCCCTGGCGCTGCCGTCCACGTAGGCCAGGTTGCCCCGGAGGACGGTGGCCACGGGCCACCCCGCGAGCTCCACGTCGGCGAAGGGCGTGCGGCCCGCGCGGCTATGGAACGGGCGCTGGTCGACCCGTCCGGCGGCTTCGGGGTCCACCAGCACGGCGTTCCCGAGGGCGCCCGGCGACAAAGGACCACGCCCGGTGTCCCCGTAGACCCTCGCGGGGCCGTCCACGCAGAGGCGGACGATGTCCTCCAGCCGGAGCCAGCCGTCCCGGACGGCGGTCATGAGGAGGGGGAGGGTGGTCTGGACCCCGGCGATGCCCGAGGGTGAGACGGGGAAGGGCTGGGCCTTCTCCTCCGCGGTGTGGGGGGCGTGGTCGGAGCCGATGCAGGCGGCGGTGCCGTCCGCCGCGGCCTCCCGCAGGACCTCCTGGTGGGCCCGGTCCCGCACGGGCGGGTTCATCTGGGCCCAGGTGCCGTGGGTCTCGTAGCAGTCGGGGGCCGCGAGGAAGAGGTGATTGGGCGTCAGCTCGATGGTGACGAGGTCGCCCAGGTCGCGCTCCCGGACCATGTGGATCTCATCCGCGCTCGAGACGTGCAGGATGTGAATCTTGCGGCCGGTCTTCTCGGCGAGGTCGAGGAGCCGGCGGGTGGAGCGCACGGCGCACTCGACGTCACGGATATGGGGGTGCTCCCGCACGTGGGTGCCCGGCTGGACCTCCGCGTAGCGGTCCTTGAGCCGGTAGTCGTCCTCGCTGTGGAAGGTGACCCTGCGCTCGCCCGAGCGCAGGATGCGCTCGAGGGTGGGGTCATCGGCCACGAGCAATGAACCGGTGGAGGACCCCATGAAGACCTTGATGCCGGCGCAGCCGGGGAGCGTCTCCCATTCGCCGAGGCGGTCGGCGTTCTCTCGTGTGCCGCCGATGAAGAACCCGTAGTCCGCGTGGCAGCGACCCGAGGCCCTCGAGAGCTTGTCCTCGAGGCGCTCGGGCGTGTCCGTGTTCGGCTTCGTGTTCGGCATCTCATAGAACGCCGTCACGCCCCCGGCGATGGCGGCCAGGGAGCCGGAGTTGAGGTCTTCCTTGTGGGGCATCCCGGGCTCACGGAAGTGAACCTGGGGGTCGGTGAGACCGGGGAAGACCAGCCGCCCGGTCGCGTCCAGCCGCTCGACGCCCGCGGTCGGAGGCTGGTGGGCCAGGTCCTTGCCCACGGAGGCGACGACCCCGTCCTTGATGAGCACGTCGCCTGCGGAGGCGCCGGTTCGGCCGACGACGGTCCCGCCGTGGATGAGGATCGAGCCGCTCATTGGGTCGCCTCCCCGTCCTCGAGGGCGCGGGCCACGGCGGCGGCGAGGTCCTCGCCGTTGGTGAGCTCCCCCGGGGTCCAACCGATGCCGAGCCCCGAGCCGTCGCCGAAGCGTGGGATGATGTGGAAGTGCACGTGGAAGACGGCCTGGTGGGCCTCGGGGCCGTTGTTCTGGAGGACGTTGTAGGCGGTGGCGCCGGTGGCCGAGAGGACCGCCCTGGCGATGCGGGGGAGGGCCCTCCCGAGCTCGGCCGAGGCGTCGTCGCTCAGCTCGTGGAGCTGGGCGCGGCGCTCCTTCGGGATCACGAGGGTGTGCCCGCGGGAGAGCGGCCCGATGTCGAGGAAGGCGAGCACGTGCTCGTTCTCGAACACGCGGTGGCAGGGGATCTCCCCGTCGAGGATCGCATCGAAGATCGTGGTCATGCGGGTCATTCGGGCGCGATGGCTGCGCGCAGGCGCGCGGCGCTCTGGGTGAGGCGCGTGAGGGTGTCGCCGTCGGAGAGCGTCCCCCCGAGGTCGAAGTCTACGGACCTGAGCCCGAGCTCCTGTTGCGCCATCTCCGCGAAGGTGGGATCCAGGCGCCCAGGCCACACCAGGACGCCTCCGTGGGCCCCTGGCTGGCCTGCGAGCTCCGCGAGATCCCGGACGGCGGCGTCGTTGGGGGGGGCGCCGCTTCCGTCCAGCTCGAGCTCGGTGACCTCGAGGCCGATCCCCGCCCAGCGGCACAGGTACTCCATCCCGTGGTGGGTCGCGATCAGCGCGCGTCCATCCAGCGCCTCGGCCAGGGCCCTCAACTCGGCGGCGTAGGCGTCGATCCGGGCGTCGAGCGCGGCGGGGGGCGCCGCGTCCTCGCTGTCCTCCGGGGCGCTCCTGAGCTGCTCTTCGCAGCGCCTCGCCATGGCCCGCAGCAAGTCCGGGTCGGTCCACGCCTCGGCCACGACCCCGCCGTGGGTGTGGGACTCTCCACCGCCGTGGGTGTGGGTGAAGCTCCCGACCTCGATCCAGCTGGCCTCGGGGATCGCCGCGTCGAGCCGCACGGTCCGGCTCGGCGGGAGGCCCGCCCGCTGGAGCCAGGGCTCCGCCTCGTCGCCCAGAACGACGACTCGTCTGGCGGAGATCATCGCGTCCAGCGCCCCGTCGTCGGGGCGCCAGCGGTCCAGGGGGACCCCGCTCGGCGCGGCGCGCTCGACGCGGGCCTGACCGACGGCGGCCGCGGCCAGCAGCTCGGCCGGCCCGGAGGTCACGGCGACCACCGGCCTCGAGGAGGCGGTGCCTTCGACCTCGTTGCCGCTCCCCGACCGGTCGGCGCAGCCGAGAGCGATGACGGCAGCCAGGGAGAGGAGGTTTCTTGCGGTACCCATCGAGATGGCTCGGGAGCTTACAGGACGCTCAGAAGGTGGACACGAGGTCGGGCAGCCAGCGGAGCGTGGCCGCGGTGGCGCCCCCCGCGAGGGCGCCCGCTACCAGGAGGACGAGTACGGCCTCGAGGCCGATGAGCCCGGCTCCGACCCGCCGCGGCGCGCCGATCCGGTCCAGGGTCCGCAGCTCCGCCGTCCGAAGGCGG
>CAZEFP010000405.1:0-3925 GCA_964511565.1 uncultured Planctomycetaceae bacterium | reverse complement strand
TCTCCCCCCTCCAGTCCGCCGCGCTCACGCTCGCGGTCGGCGCCCCCCTGCTGCACCTGACGACGCAGACCCTGCCCGCGGCGCTGGTGAACTCGCGGGGAGATGCGCTGCTCCGATGGGCCCTCCCCACGCTCTCGCGGCTCTCCCTACCGCTCCTCCCGGTGGTGGGCCTCCTGCGCATCATCCGGCGCGCGATCCTGCGTGGAATGCGGTCGTCGGAGGCGGACGAGGGAACCCGACGGATGGTCGAGGGATTCCGCGCCATGGTGGAGAGCGCCGAGTTCGACGGCGACCTGGCCGAGGAGACCCGCGAGCTCATCGCCAACGCCATCGAATTCGGTGAGGTCGACGCGGCGGAGGTCATGACCCCCCGCACCGAGATCTTCGCCATCGAGGAGGACGCATCCCTGTCGGACGCGGTCGCGGTCTTCGCGACGGCGAGCTTCTCGCGGATCCCCGTCTACGAGGGGACCATCGACACCATCATCGGCACGCTCACCGCCCTGGAGGCGGCCAAGGCCGTGGCCGAGGGGCGGCTGGAGACCACCCGGATCCGCGACATCATGCGGCCTCCGCTGCTCGTCCCCGAGACCGTGCGGGTCCCGGACCTGCTCAACCAGTTCCGGGCAGATCGACAGAAGATGGCGATCGTCGTGGATGAGTACGGCGGGACCGCCGGGCTCGTGACCCTCGCGGACGTGGTGGCCGAGATCGTCGGGCACGTGAGCGACGAGTACGAGGAGGAGCACACCGCCTTCCGGGCGATGGAGAACGGCTCGGTGGAGGCTGACGCCAGCCTGCATGTGTCCGAGGTGAACGAGGCCCTCGACCTCGAGATCCCCGAGGAGTCGGACTACGAGACCCTCGGGGGATTCGTGCTCTCGGAGATCGGGCGCTTCCCCGCTGCAGGGGAGGCCTTCACCTCCGAGGGGGTCACGTTCCGCGTCAGTGAGGCGAGCGATCGACGGGTCCTGCGGGTCGTGATGGAGCGCCCCGGTGGCCTCGAGCTGCGCTCGGACCCGGGGTCACCGTCCGGCCCCCACGCCACCGCTCCCGAGCGTGAGCAGACCGGGAACTCCGACGAGCGCGAGCGGCGCGGCGCCTGACCTGCTCCACGCCATGCCGCGCTCACGATCCGCCGCGCGCCGCCCCGCGTCGCGCTCCAGCGACCGGGCCATCCTCCTGCGCCGAACGCCCTTCGGGGAGACCTCGCTCGTCGTGCACGTCCTCACGCCCGACCACGGCCGGATCGAGCTGATGGCCAAGGGCGCGCACCGCCCGCGCTCACGGTTCTTCGGCGTCCTCGATTGGTTCGACACCTTGGAGCTGTCCTGGGTACAGCGCAAGGAGAGCGACCTCGGGACGCTCCGCGAGGGCGAGCTCGTCCACAGACGACGCCAGCTGACGCGCTCCCTCAGGAGCTACCGCGCTGCCCAGACCGTGGTCGAGCTGGTCGACCTGGTCACGCGGGCAGGCTTCTCCGACCGAGACCAGTTCGCCCTGGCGGAGGGCGCGCTCGACGCCCTCGACCGAGCTGAAGGCCCCCCTTCCGCCCTGCTGGCGGGCTTCGAGCTCAAGCTCCTCGACCAGCTGGGCCTCGCCCCCGCCCTGGTCTCCTGCGCCACCTGCGGGGCGGCGGCCGCCGCCGTGGACCCTTCCTCCAGCGAGCCGAGGGCCCCCTTCTCCGCGTCGGTCGGGGGCCGCCTCTGCCCGATCCACGCGAACGAGGCTCACGCCTCGGGACTCCGCGTCGGTACGCTGCCTGTCTCCATCCTCGAATCGGCCCACTACGCCCTGCGCGCCCCCCTCGGTGACCTCGACAGAGCCGGCTGGGCCACGGAGCGGTCCATCCGGGTGCTGGACTTCACCGGACGATTCCTCGACCACCACCTCGAGACACGACCCAAGAGCCACGGCCGGTTCCTCGCCGCGCCTGATCGAAACCGTCGGACCGCCCCGCGGCCCAAGACCCCTTGACGTCCTCCACCAAGCTCCGCTCGCTGCTCTCTGGTCTCGCGCTGCTCGCTCTCGCAAGCTGCAGCTCGAGCCCGATCGCCTCGATCTCCCCCCTGGATCCGGAGGAGGTCCCCGCCGTCCTCGTGGCTGCCCAGGCCTCGCCTGCCGGAGAGCTCGCGGAAGGGCCGCTGGTGGATACGGTCGCGGACCTGCTCTCGGCCAACAAGGCGCGCGGGCTCGACACCCAGACCAGGGTCGCCGTGCGGGACGCTCTGGAGACGTTCGCCTCCGAGCTCGCCCGCAGGGGTGAAGACCCGCGGGCCCTCGAGGACCTCTCGGAGACGGACCTCCCCGCCCGGATCTCGGTCCCGGCGGGTCTCCGCTCGGCGAGCCTCTACCTCGAGCGCGACGATCGAAAGGACGCCTTCAAGACCATCAAGAAGCTCGACCGCAGGTACCCCTCCCACGGCCTCCGGGACGAATCGGGGGACCTCCTGAAGGGCATCGGGGACAGCTACTACTTCGACAAGCGCCGCAAGTACTTCCTCTTCCCCTACTCGAACAGCGCGCCGCAGGTCTACGAGTACCTGAGCGCGGAGTACCCCAAGCACCCCGAGACGGACGACGCCCTGCACAAGCTGGCGCAGGTCTACGAGAAGAACCGCCAGTTCGCCGTCGCCATCGAGAAGCACGAGGAGCTGGTGCTCTGGTGCCGCGACTCCCCCTACAGGATCGGGAGCGAGGCGGCGGTCCCCCGCCTGCGCCTCGCGGCCCTGGGTGGGCCCGAGTACGGCAGGGACTCGCTCAACGTCGCCCTGGGTGAGCTGGAGGTCTGGCTGTCGAAGTACCCGGACAACGAGCTCCGCCCCGAAGTGGAGCGGACCCTGGTGGACTGCCTCCAGCGGCTCGCCGACAACGACATGGTGGTGGCCCGCTTCTACAGGACCGTCGACAGTCCGGCGGGAGCGCGGCAGCACGCTGCTCGGGCGCTGGAGACCGCGAAGCGCGCGGGCAACCCCGGCCAGCTAGAGGAAATCCGTGCGTTCCTCGAGGCCCTCGACGAGATCGAGTCTCTCGGTCCGCCCCGTGAGATCCCACAGGGCATCCTGCCCCAGGAGATCGTCCCGCTGGATGGAGAGGTCGACCAGCAAGGGCCGGCCGAACTGGCCCCCGGCTCGGGCTCGATGGAGCCGCGACGGATCCCGAGGCGGACCGAGCGCGCCATCGAGGAGGACGAGAAGAAGGAGCAGTCCTCGGAGGCCGGCACGGAGAGCAGCGGAGGCCAGCAGTGAAATCCTCGCGACGGACCCTGACGACGCTCCTGCTGCTCGGCGCCGCCGTGGCGGCGGCCTGTGGCTACCGGACGGGGCTGAGCCCTGCGCTGCCCGACGGTCGCACCGCCGAGTCCATCGGCGTGGAGATCTTCGGCAACGAGACCCTCCTGCCGAACATCGAGCAGCCGCTCCACGCCGCGACCAGCGACTCCGCCCGTCGCTTCCTCGACCTCGAGCTGCGCTCGCCCCGGCGCGCGGACCTCGTGCTTCGCGGGTCCATCAAGGACTTCCAGCGCCGCGAGGGCGCGCGGACGCCGGACAACCTGTTCGTGGAGACCCGGGACGTCCTCCTGATCGAGGCCTCCCTCGTGGACCGAGCCCGGGGCGTGACGCTCGGGAGCACCACCGTGGAGACGGTGGTCGGCAGCGCGATCGACGTCCCCGGCCGGGAGCCCGTTCAGCGTGAGCGTGGACTCAAGGTCGCTGCGGACCAGATCGTCCTGTCCCTGCTCGCCGACCTGGAATATCGCGACAGCGCACCGCCCCTGGACTGACCCACCGTAAGCCCCGGATGAAGTTCGGGGGTCGGGGCAGGGGCGCTGGCCAGGATGGCCTACACTGCTCGCGGCACGTCGGTGATCGAGCCGCCCCTGCCGCCCCCGAGCGGCGTCGCAGGGCGCTCCCAGTCCTTCCAG
>CAZEFP010000404.1:0-3938 GCA_964511565.1 uncultured Planctomycetaceae bacterium | reverse complement strand
CTCTGACCGCCGACGCCGACGTGCGTCGAGGCCCGGACGAGCCAGGCGACCACCGCGTGGCTGACGAGCATCGCCATGCCGGCCCTTGCCGCGCCTGTCTTCATTCCAGGCGCCGCGGGCACGCACTACGTCCTGAAGCTCTTCGTACCCCAGACGGGCAACGAGGAGCTCTTCACTCTCCACGTGCCGGACTCTCCCGCCGGACAGGCTCGCCCGCTCCTGGTGGGCTTCCACAGCTACGGGGTCTCCCACCTCGACTTCTCCTACTACAACACCTCGTTCCTCAGCGAGGCGGACGCCCGGGACTGGTTCGTCCTCGCGCCGATCCAGATCAACCCCCTCGTCTTCAACGGCAACGGCGTCCCCACCGGCGACCTCAGCTACGGAGCGGCCGAGAGCCAGCTCAACGTCGAGGCGGTGATGGACTACGTCCTGAGCCACTGGCCCATCGACCTGGACCGCGTCTACGGGGTCGGGTTCTCCATGGGCGGGGGCAACGCCCTGAGCTACGGGGCGCGCCACCGCAACCGGGACGAGGGCGCGTTCGCCGCCATCGTGAACCACACGGGCGCCGTCAACGGGGGCGTGGTCTGGAACGAGGAGCCCGGGATCCAGGCCCCGCTGGAGACCACCTTCGGGGGGCCCCCGCCTCGCTTCGAATACCAGCGAGCCTCGCTGATCGACGTCTCCCTCGCGCCCGCCGCGGACTACAGCCTCATCCCGGGCGGCCGTCACATGGCCACCAACCTGGTGGGCGTCCCGGTGCGGACCTACTACTACGCCGGGGACCCTCTCGTCTACCTGCGGACCCTCTCGGATCGGCTGGACACCTTCATGTCCGGGGACCCGACGCTCTCCCACGAGCTCGTCGTCGAGCTCACCCCGCCCTCCTGCCCCCCGAACACCAGCGCGGCGAACCACTGCTGGGCGCTGATCGATGAGTCCAGCGTCTGTGACTGGCTCGCGCAGCAGGCGCTCGGGAGCTACCCGCTGCGGGGCAAGGTGCTCGCCGACCGGGACGAGCGCTGGAACGGTCTTCAGCTCCAGCAGCGCGTGGTGGGGAGCTTCTCAGCGCTGGAGTACGACCTGATCCCCGGCTCCTCGGGGCAGCCCGACCTGATCCTCACCGGCCGCGAGAACCTCTCTCGGATCGGGCTCGACCTCGAGGACTTCAACCTCGACGCCTCGGTCGGGCTGCAGCTCGTGACCGACGCGATCGACGGCGCGCCGGTGGACCTCGTGGTGCAGGGCGCGCCCCTGAGGCCCACCCTCGTCCTCCGGAACAGCCTCCAGGTCAGCGAGGACTGCTCGGGGGCGACGGCGGGGCCGCGGTGGTGCCATGACAGCGTGACGGGCACGCTGGAGCTCCATGAGCCCGACGGCTCCGTCGGGCAGTGGTCCATCACGTTCTGAGCGTCCCGCGCCCGCGCCCGCGCCCGTGCCCGTGACCGACGGCCCGGCCCGGCCGGGCGCGTACCCGTTCGGTCGCGTCACATCCAGATGGCGACCAGGGCCATCACCGCCACGCCCGCGAGCGCGCACACGAAGCGCCCGTGCCGGTCGAACTCGGCGGGGAAGAACTCCTCACGGATGATGTCGAGCGCCGCGATGTAGACGAAGGTCCCCGCCGCGATCGCCTTGAACCAGGCGGTGACGGCCTGCATGCGCCCCGCGTCGAACTCGAGGTCCGCGAACAGCCCCAGGAGCACCCCCGTGCTCGTCGTGCAGGCGAAGAAGACAAGGGCCGGCAGGGCCCGACGGACGGAGACGCCCGCGCGCTGGAAGGTGGTCCCCAGGGCGAAGCCCGCGGACCCCTTGTGCGCGAGGATCGCGATCAGCAGCACGAGGAAGGACGACTGGGCCTCGTCGGTCCCGAGCGCCACCCCCGCGATCAGCGAGTGGATCGAGAGGGTCACGAGGAGGAGGTAGGGGGTCGAGCGAGACGTCGAGGCGGCGCCCACGAACGCGTCGGCCTCCGGGTCTCCAGAGCTCGGACTGGGGAGCACCCGCTCGAGGGCGAGGACGAAGAGGAAGGCCGCGGACGCGATGGCGTAGGCGACCGGGTAGTCGAGGTCGGGGTGGACCTGGGCGAAGCCGGCGGCCGCGTCGCCCATCAGGTGGATGAGGCCGGCGGCGAGCAGGACGCCGCCGGCGAAGGCGTTGCCCCTGGACATCACCTTGGGCGAGACCCTCGCCTGCATGACCATGGGCAGGAGCGCGCCGCCGCCGCCCACGAGGAAGATGACGACGATCGCGATGAGTTGAAGGCTGGTCACGGCGGGGGGGAGCGGGGTAGGGGGGCCGAGGAGAGTGACGTCAGGGGTGGGTCTTGCGGCCCATGATCTCGGCGGCGTCCCCGTCGATGGTCGGGAGCGGGAAGCCGTCGGACGGCACATGGGAGGCGTCCATGAGCGCCTCGAGCTCGGCGACGAGCTCCGGGGAGGACCCGGAGAGGTCCCTCGACTCCTCAGGGTCCGTCGAGAGGTCGTAGAGCGCGAGCTGGGGGGAGCCCTTCTTCAGTCCTGTCCGCACCAGCTTCCAGTCCCCGCGGCGCACCGCCTGGGCGCCTGCTGGGCGGTACTCCCAGTAGAGGAACGGGCGCGAGGGCGCGCTCACCTCGCCCCTCGCCGCGGCGGCGAAGGAGACGCTGTCCGCCGCCACCTGGGGGTCGGTCGCTGCCGGGGCACCGATCAGGTCGAGGACCGTCGCCGTCACGTCGACGGTGGAGACGAGGTGGTCGGACACGGCGCCCTCGGGCAGGTGCCCCGGCCAGCTCGCGAGGAACGGGACGCGCACGCCGCCTTCGTAGAGCTGGCCCTTGTGTCCACGCCGGGCGTCGTGGCTCTGGAAGAACTCGGTGTCCACCCCGCCCACGTAGGTGGCGCCGTTGTCGCTGGTGAAGAGCACGATGGTGTCCTCCGCGACGCCGCGGGCCTCCAGGGTGTCGAGGATCCGCCCGACCTGGTCGTCCAGGAAGCTGATCATGCCGGCGTACGCGCGGCGCGGGCTCGGGTGGGGGAGGTAGGACTTCTGGCCGAGGTACGGCTCGGTGTCCCACTCCGCCGGGTAGCGGTCCACGTACTCCTGCGGGACCTGCAGGGCGAGGTGGGGGATGATCGACGCGTAGTAGAGGAAGAACGGCTCGTCCTTCCGCGCGGCGTCGTCGAGCCATTCGATCATGTCGTCGGCGATGAGCTGGGGCGCGTAGCGCTGGCTCCCCTCGCCGAAGCGGGCGTAGTACTCGTCGTCCGTGTCGAGCGGCGCGTCGAGCTTCTGGTGAGCCTTGAAGTACTCGGCCCCGTCGATGGGAGCGCGCGCTCCGTCCAGCCAGAGGTGGGTGGGGTAGTAGTTGTGGGCAACCCGCTGGCAGAGGTATCCGTAGAAGTGGTCGAACCCCTGGCGCTCCGGGGCGCCGCGGGTCCCCGGACCGCCGAGCCCCCACTTCCCGTATCCCGCGGTGCGGTACCCGAGGTCACCGAGGCGCTCCGCGAGGGTGACCTCACCGTCGGAGAGCGGCCACTGCCCCTCCGGCTCGTCCGGACCCCAGCCGCCGTTCTCCCAGTTGGCGCGCACCTCGGCGTGACCGGAGTGCTTGCCCGTGAGCAGGACGCAGCGCGAGGGCGCGCACACCGGTGATCCGGTGTACCCGTTCGTGAACCTCACGCCGCGCCGGGCGATCGAGTCGATCCGCGGCGTCTGGATGTGCGGCTGGCCGTAGCAGCCGAGCTCGCCAGCCCCCAGGTCGTCCACGAAGACGACCACGACGTTGGGGCGATCCGTGGCCGCGCGACCCTCGTCGACGGGGGCAGAGGAGGCGCAGGCGGCGAGGAGCGCGGTGAGCGTGAGCAGTGATTGGGCGCGGGTCATACCCCGCAGCCTAGGGGAAGCGCGCGGTCGGGGCGACCGCGGGCGGTATCGTGCAGACGATTTGCCAGGAC
>CAZEFP010000403.1:0-3942 GCA_964511565.1 uncultured Planctomycetaceae bacterium | reverse complement strand
CCGAGAAGGCCCACCCCTGGTCCGAGGGGATCGTCTGCACGTCGGGCGACGTGACCATCACCCGCGAGCAGTTCGGCGCCCACCTCCGCAGCCAGGTCGACGACGAGGACAAGCGCAACGTCCTCTACCTCATCCTCCTCGAGCGGGCCGTCCGCGCCCGCATGCCGGAGGTCACCGCGGAGGGGTTCAACCTGGCCCTCGATCGCGAGGTCGAGCGTCGCGCCGCGGAGGTCGCGGCGGACCCCCGCTACAAGGGCGCCTCCTACGAGCAGCTCCTCGACGCCCGCGGCCTCTCCATCGAGGCGGTCCGTCGAGACCCGGCGATCCGCGCCGCCGCCCTGGCCCACGAGGCCGTCGACCGCGCCCACGACGACGAGAGCCTGAAGGGGGTGTACGCAGCAGAGCGGACCTACTTCGACGGACTCTTCGGTGAGTCGGTCGAGGTCCGCGTCTGCTTCCGCAACGCGTCCCCCCGCGAGGACGATCCGCTGCGCCCCTCCTTCGCCAAGGTCGAGGCGGAGATGGCCGAGATGCTCGCCGCGATCGAGAACCCCGCGGACTTCGCGCGGGTCATCGAGATCCACAGCGAGGACCGCACGACCCGCGAGCAGGGGGGAGTCGTGGGCCGCATCACCCGCGGCACCCCTGGCGTCCCCGAGGCGCTCCGGGACGCGGTCTTCGCCGAGCTGGACCGGCGCCGGGACGCCGGCCTCGAGGCCGAGGGCGCGCTGCTGGGCCCCGTCCGGCTCCAGAACGGCGTCGTCCTCGCCCAGCTCACCGCGCGTATGCCGGCCCCCACCTGGGAGACCATGGGCCAGCACGTCCACCGCGAGCTGCGGCGGCGCTTCCTCGAGGAGACGCTCTCACGCGACTCCGTCATCACCTACCTCGACTCCAAGTGAGAGTCCTCCCCATGTTCATCGGTGCACCCAGATGTTGATCGGAGAAGTCGTCGGCAGCGTCGTCTCGACCCGCAAGGACGAGCAGCTCGAGAGCTTCAAGCTCCTCGTGGTCCAGGTCCGTGACCACTCCAATCAGCCCAAGGACCAGTACGTCGTGGCCGTGGACGCGGTCGGTGCGGGCACCGGAGACCTGGTGCTCTACGCGACCGGCTCCTCCGCGCGACAGACGACCACCACCAAGGACAAGCCCTGTGACGCCGTCGTCATGGCCATCGTCGACTCATGGGACGTGGGCGGCGACAACGTCTACGAGAAGTGGAGCAGCTGAGCGCGCCATGTACCTCGGCAGAGTCACAGGTCGCCTGGTCGCCACCGTCCGCTACGAGGGGATGGACGACGTGAAGCTCCAGCTCCTCGAGCCCCTGGACGAAGCCGGTACGCCCACCGGCGAGCAGCTGGTCGCGGCGTGCGCGCTCTCCGTGGGGCCCGGGGACCTCGTGCACTACATCGACGGCCGCGAGGCCGCCCTCGCGCTCCCCGACGAGACGTTCGTCCCCGTGGACGTCGCGATCACGGGCTTCGTGGAGCAGGCGGACGTCAATGGGGCGGAGCTGCCCCTGGACCGCCCCGGGGCGGGAGGGCCGGGATGATCCTGGCCCAGGTGATCGGGACGGTGGTCTCGCCCTCCGAGCAGGTGCGCGCCCTCGACGGCCGCAAGCTCCTCGTGGTCCGGCCGGTCCAGCCCGCCGGGGCCGCCGTCGGCCCCAAGCCGCGGGTCGCGATCGACACGATCGGGGCGGGCGTCGGCGACCGCGTCCTCGTCATCGACGAGGGGAACTCGGGGCGCCAGATCCTCGCCGCGCCTGACGCGCCGGTGAAGACCCTGATCGTGGGCTTCGTCGACGAGGTCGAGCTCGGGGGTGAGCGGGTCTACGACCACGGAGCCGAGCGATGAGCGCGCGGACCTGGAGCGAGGAGGAGTCTCGGCTCCGCACGGCGATCTGCCGGGTGGGCAAGCTCTCCTACGACCGCAACTACATCGTCGGCGCGGACGGCAACATCAGCGCCCGCATGAGCGACGGGACGATCCTCATCACGCCCACCGGCGCCATGAAGGGCTTCCTCGAGCCCGTCCACATCGCCCACGTGGACATGACCGGCCGCGCCCTCGACGACGGGCCGAAGCCCTCGAGCGAGGTGGGCATCCACCTGGTCAGCTACCAGGAGCGTCCGGACTGCAAGGCGATCTGCCACGCCCATCCCCCCCACGCGGTGGCCCTCACCATCGCCGGCGTGGACCTGCAGACGCCGATCATCCCGGAGATCATCGTGACCATCGGCGGCATCCCCACCGCCCCCTTCGGCACGCCAGGGACCCCGGAGCTGCCGGAGACGATCCGCGACCTCGTCCGCTGCTCCGACGTGATGATGATGCAGAACCACGGGTCGGTGACCCTCGGCACCAACCTGATGGACGCCTACAAGAAGCTCGACATGCTCGAGCACACCGCCAAGATCCTGTGGCTCGCTCACGTGGCCAAGGGCGGGCTGGAACCGCTGGCCCCGGATCTGGTGGAGAAGATGCTCGCGACGCGCTCGCAGCTGGGGATCACCACGCGGAACACCCTCGAGAACCAGTGCGGCATCGACCCCAACGGTTGACCTCGGCCTCCCCCATCAACGACAGCGCCCGCGCTCCTCTCGGAGCGCGGGCGCTGCTTTCATGTCTGGTCTCCGCGGGCGCGGAGCCTGGCGTCAGTAGACGGTGACCTCGGCCCACCTCGACCGGGCCACGCCGCCCGCCGCGGCGGCGTCGCGGACGTTCCACTGCATCCAGAACTGGGTCCCGACCAGGGCCGGGTCCGCCGGGATGGCCGCGTTCCAGGTGCCGAAGCCCTGGCCGCCGCCCACGCCAGAGAGCTGGGTCCGGAAGGCGACGCGGCTCGGGGAGCGGTTGATGACGCCCCCGATGGAGCCGCCGCCGCTGCCGGCCCCGGGGGCCTGGTCACGGATCGCGAGGATCGCGGGGGCCCCGCCGAGGGCCTCGGTCACGGCCACGCGGAACTGACCGTTGCCCACCTTGGGGGGCGAGAAGGCGAGCATCTGGGGCTCACTGCCGCCGGTCCCCGCTCGGCCGGAGCCCACGAGGGTGGCCGCGGGGCCCATCTCGCTCCGCAGCAGCGGGCGATCGAAGGGCGGGAGCTCGGCCGCCACGCGGGGGTCAGTGAGGCCTCCACGGATGAACGCCTCGATGGTCGAGGCGGTGCCGGGCGAGAAGAACACGTTGTTCACCAGCGGGTCCTTGTTGTCCAGGAACGGGCCGGCGCCCTGGTTGTAGATGAACACCGCCAGGAACAGGTTGGCCCAGTTGGGGTCGCCGTTGTGGAAGTAGCGGGTCCGCAGGTCGGCGTTGCGCAGGGAGGGCACCTTGAACTTGCCGCGGTCCGAGAAGTTCCCCGTGACCCCCTGGCGACCGTTGTCCTCCGCGATGTCGCGGATGCCGATGTTGCGGTAGCTGCCGTCCGAGAACAGCGGCGGCACGTGGCACAGGCCGCAGCGCAGGCTCCCCGACATGAACAGGCTCAGGCCCTGCAGCTCCGTGGAGTTGAGCGCCCCGGGGACCCCGTTCTGATACAGGTCCCAGGGGGTCTGATCGGGGTGCAGCGTGCGCTGGTAGGTCGCGAGCGCGAAGCCGATCCGCTCGGCGGTGATCGCCGGGTCTCCGAACGCGTTCTCGAACAGGTCGGGATAGGACGGGTCGACCGCCAGCGCCGCGACGAGGTCGGGGTTCAGGTTGGCCGCCAGCGCGAGGGGCTGGACCTGCTCCAGCTTGGCTCTGACGTCGGCCCAGGTGCGCCCCTCGTCGGCCATCTCCACGAAGGAGAGGATCGGCCCCACCGCCTGGGACTCCAGCGCGCCTCCGCTGGGGATGCTGACCTGTCCGGTCTCGGGGTTGATGAACGTCGAGCCCGCCCGGCCGTCCCAGAAGAGCTCGTCGAAGAAGGCCGCGCCGATGGGCGAAGGCGATCGCCGGCCGGTG
>CAZEFP010000402.1:0-3944 GCA_964511565.1 uncultured Planctomycetaceae bacterium | reverse complement strand
GCTCAGCGGCCGTGGGCCGCCCGCCAGGCCACCATGGAGGCCCGCAGGTGCACCGGAGCCGGCAGCGCGATCCCGTAGGCCTGGAGCCCCACGGGGCCCTCGAAGCCCACCTCATCCAGGAGCCGGAGCAGACCGCCCAGGTCGTGATCGCCGGCGCCCAGGGGCTGGATCAGCTTGGCCCAGTTCTCCCCGTCGAGGTCGGCCCCGTTGACGGTCACCGCGAAGAGCCGCTCCCCCGCAGCCCGCAGGGTCGCGCCCGGGTCCGTTCCCTCCTGGACCTTGAGGAAGTGACAGAGGTTGAAGCACACGCCGACCCGCGGGTTATCGAGCTCCTCGGCGAGGGAGAGAGCCGCCCTGTCCGTCTCCATCCAGAAGCCCGCGTGCGGGTAGAGCGCGAGCTCCACGCCCGTCGTCTCCGCGAGCTCCTCGAGGCCCGCGAGCAGGGCCAGGGCGACGCCGCGCTCCTCACGTTCAAGAGGCCACTCCAGGTCCCTGGGGAAGCTCGATCGAAGGGCGAGCCAGACCATCCCCGGGCCGCCCGCCATCGCGCCCATCGCCGCGCGCAGCTGCGCGAGGCCGCTGCCCTCCGGGTCAGCGATGTCGAGCACGTGGTAGGCACTCCACAGGTCCCCCCCCGCCACCTCCGCGGCGGCCCGGACCTCCGGGACCCGGTCGCTGCCCCAGGCGATCCCGTCGAACCCGAGGTCCAGGGTCAGGCGCGCCTGCTCCGCCGGCGAGCCAGGCCCGGTCCCGGTGTGCATCGCCACGAACGGTCTCCGTGCGCCGTGGGGTCGCTGGAACGAGGACGGCGAGCGCCAGGCCTCGACGGACCACACCCCCTCGTCGTCCGCCGCCAGGAGGCACTCGCTCCGCTCGACCCTCCGCTCCGAACCCGGCGCGCCCTCGAAGCGCGCCAGCACCGCGCCCTCCGGACCGGCGGAGAGCTCCACCCGCGCCGCCTCGGGGAACGGAGGGCCCGAGCCGCGCATGGTGCCCGCGAGCTCGACCGCGATCTTCTTGGCCGAGCGCCGCCCCTCACCGCCCTCGTCCACCGATC
This sequence comes from uncultured Planctomycetaceae bacterium, assembly GCA_964511565.1. Lineage (GTDB taxonomy): Bacteria > Planctomycetota > UBA1135 > UBA1135 > Saltatorellus. Next base: position 2,887 of record CAZEFP010000402.1, on the reverse strand, counting down.
CCGCGAGGAACGGTTCGACGACCCTGGGGTCGAGCCGCGAGAGGGCGTCAGCGAAGCCGAGGGCCATCACGCGGGCCTCGTGCCGGGGGGCCGGCGCTGCGGCCTTGAAGGACATCACGTGCTGCCAGGGGAGATCGTCGGTCTCACGGGCGAGCTCGAAGCCGCCCGCGGCCATCTCGCGCAGCACCTGGGCCTTGCTCATCTTGTGCCGCAGCTTGATGGGCACCGCGCGATCCTCGGAGCGGAACTCCACGAGCACCACCTCGCCGCCCGGTCGCAGGGCGCGGCGGATGTGATCCAGGACCCGCACGGGGTGGGAGAGCTCGTGGTAGACGTCCACGAGCAGCACGAGGTCACAGGAGGCCTCGGGCAGCCGCGGATCATCCACCGTCGCCTCCACGTACACGAGGTTCCCGAGCTCCTCGTCGTCGGCCCGCTCCTTCAGGAGCATCAGCATCTCCGGCTGCAGGTCCACGGCGAAGACCCGGCCCTCCTCACCCACCGACCTCGCCAGGGGCAGCGTGTGGTAGCCGTTCCCGCAGCCCAGGTCGCAGACCGCGTCCCCCGGGGCCACGGCCAACCACTCCCGCAGGGCCGCGCCGTTCTCCTCATCCTCGCGGGTCTCACGCAGGAGCCAGGGCGCGCCCGCCCAGTGCATGGTCCTCGCGATCCTGCGACCGAGGTACTCGTCGCGGCCGTCGGGGGACGCCTCGGGGTCGGTCCCTTCCTGGAGGGGGAGAGCGAGGAGGCCGAGGCAGAGCAGGTGGATCATGTCGGGACGCTCCGAAGGGGAGCAAGGCGGCGCGCGAGCGGGGCGCAGAGAGGGCTGTCTACGAATGTGACACGCTAAGGAATCACCGGCGGAGCATCGGAGCGGTGTCTCGATTCGGTCGATGACGGGGCATGCGGGGCCTCCCCTCCTCGCCCGGAGAGGTCTCCGCCGCACCATGGCTCATTCGTCCAAGCACCACGTCGTGATGCCCCCTCACCGGGGATGCACCCCGCGTCATCTCCCGTCCAACGCCGGCTTCGCGCTCATCGAGTTCGTGATCGCCGCGTCGATCCTGATGATCGGCGCCCTCGGCTTCCTCCAGCTGTTCGCTGCCGCGACCGAGCTCAACGGTGCGAACCGAGAGGGCGCCGTGGCGCGCGAGGAGGCGCGGCGCGCCCTCACGCGGCTGGCGGCCTTCGAGCCGCGCGAGGCGCTGTTCGCCTTCCACAACGACGACCCCCTCGACGATCCGGTGGGCTCGCCCCTGGACGGCTTCACCCTCTCGGGCTTCGAGGTCGAGGGGCTCTCGCCCAGGGCCGATGACGCTGACGGGCTCGTGGGCCGGGTCATCTTCCCGATCGACCCGATCACCGGCGCCATCCACCCCGACTTCCAGTCCTCGGACTTCTCCGTGGCCCCCGCGCTCATCGGCGCCGGCGTCTCCGAGGAGGTCTCCGCGGCCTACGGGACGCTGCTCCCGATCGCCGTCCGGCTCGAGTGGCAGCACAAGGGCCGCCCGGTCCAGCACCAGGTCATCACCTTGGTCTCGCCGCGATGAAGGGACCCCTCCGTCAGCCCTCGAAGGGGGGTCACCGAGGCTTCACGCTCATCGAGATGCTGATCGCCTTGACCCTCCTCGCCTTGCTCCTGTCGTCCGTCGGGACGCTCTCTTCGGCGAGCAAGGACGCCTTCAGCCGTGGTACCACGGTGAGCGCGATGGAGCTCCGCACCGGGCTCACCAGCGGCGGCCTCCAGAAGGAGCTCTCCCTGGCGATCGCGAGCTCGCTCTCCCCGGCGATCGAGCCGGGGCAGCGCGTGACGGAGCTCACCTACGTCCAGGCCGTGGGCTGGGAGGGCGAGACGACGATCACCACCGCGCCGAGGACCCTGCGCTTCGAGTTCGACCCCGCCGAGTCCAACAACGGGGCGGACGACGACGGCGACGGGCTCGTGGACGAGGGGGTCCTCGTGCTGATCGAGGACGTGGGGCTCCCCACCGAGAACCGACGGGTCCTCGCGCGAGGCCTCGCGGAGTACGCCGAGGGGGAGTCCTTCAACGGCCTGGACGACAACGGTGACGGGCTCATCGATGAGTCCGGCTTCGCCATCGAGCGCATGGGCGCCGCCCTCGAGGTCACCGTGACCCTGGAGCAGCGCCCCCCCGGACAAGAAGAGACCATCCAACGAACCCTGCGGAGCTCGATCCTCCTGCGCAACTGATGAAGCTCTCCACCCATCTCCACGGCGGGCGCTCCACCTCTGGAGCCAGCGGCCACCAGGGTTCCGTCCTGGTGACGGTCATCATCTTCGTCCTGGTCCTGGCGGGGCTCGGGAGCTCGATGCTCCGCGTGGACCTCTCCATCTCGGACAGCCGACGCACCGAGGGCGCAGCGCAGCTGGCGTACTTCGCCGCCGAGTCCGGCATCGACGAGGCGTTCATCCTCCTGCGCTCCCGGCTCATCGAGCCTGAAGAAGGAGAATCCGTGAGCGTGGGGACCGAGGAGACCCCCAGGACCCTCGCCACCTCCCTCTACTGGGCCGAGGTGACACGCCTCGACGCGTGGCGCTATCAGGTCATCGCCACGGGCACCTGCCAGGGCGAGCGGAAGCGCCAGGAGTGCGTCTTCTCGACGGCGCCCGTCGGCTTCTTCCAATACGCGGCCTTCGGGAAGGACGGGCTGCTGGTGGGCGAGGGGTCGGCCACGAACAGCTACGACCCCACCCTGGGCGCGTTCGCCTCGCAGGCGGCGAGGGGCAACGGAGGCCTGGGGTCGAACGGCAACGTGACCCTCGGCGCGAACAGCTACATCAACGGGGACGTCGTCACCGGTGAGAACGGGATGATCCTCGAGAACGGATCCAACGTGGTCATCACCGGCGACCGGGAGTCCCTGG
>CAZEFP010000401.1:0-3950 GCA_964511565.1 uncultured Planctomycetaceae bacterium | reverse complement strand
ACCCGTCTCCGTGCCGCACCGTTTGATCCCCTCGGGTCGGCCGCGCCCCCCCAGGACCCGAAGAAGGTCCCGGGGGGGTCCCGGCGGACCCGGGGGGGAGGCGTCGAGGCCTCCAAAAGCCCAGCCCCGCCGTCCCGCCCCGACGGCCTCGAGGGCGTCGGAGGGGGACGGGGGGTCCGGGACGTACGGGGTCCGAGGGCCCCCACGGGTCCCTCGGGCGGGTCTGCATGGCCATGCCAGGGCGGAGGACGCCGGCCGTCGAGGGGCCCGGCCGGCGTCGGGTTCACGGGGGCGTTGGGAGGCGTCCACCCCTCGCCAACGGGGCGCGTCGGGCGCCCAGCGCCGTCCCCCCGGGCCCCGTCGCCATGAGCGCGGGGCCGGGGGCGCACGCCAGGCCGTGTACGGGATCGGGGCGGGAAGCCGGCCTCCCGGGCGGAGCGCCCGGGGAGCCTATACGGGCGGCAAGGGTCGCCGCACCGGGCGAAACGCCCCGATCCTCCCGAGGAGGGCAGCTCATGGGGGGGACGACGGGGATACGGCGCCTTCGCACCCCCCCTCGCGGGCCCCCCTCGGCCGCCACACGGGCCGAGGGGGGCGCGCCCCGTCCCCTCCCCCGACACGCCCGGGACCCCGAAGGGACCCCGACGCCCCGAGGGCGGGCCAGGGCACGCCGCATCCCGACCCCCCAGGACCGGGGCCTTCCTCGAACCCCCAAGGCGGCGTCTGAGGGCGCCGCCCGGGGGGAGGGACCTCCGGCACGCCGGAGGCCCTCGGAAGGCCCCCCCTGGGGGGCGGACGGGCCAAACGGGAGGGGGCGGCCTCGCCGACGCCCCCCACGGGCCCCGAGGGGCCCCAGGGAACGGCGGCGAGGGAGTCGGCAGGGCCCCGTCCCCCGTTCGGAGGCCCCGTCGCGGGTCCCCGGGAGGGGACCCCACGGCGAGGGGCCGACGCGGGGGCGGGGCGTGCTTCGGGAGGATCCCACGCCCGAGGGCGTGGGGGGGCGCACGACGCCGCCTGTCCCTGGGGTTCAGGGAGACGTGTGAGGGGTCCAGACGAAGGGCGTCGCCGCCCTTCCTGCACGCCGTGAGGACGGAGGAGGCCCGCGTCGCGAGGACGCGGGCCCCACGGACCTTCGGAGGCCGGAGGCACGCGCGGCCCCCCGGGTCGAGTCGCCTCGTCCCGAGAGGCCTAGGGCAGGCGGGGCTACGGCGGGGGGACCGGGGCATGAGGACGTGGTGGACGGATGAGCGTCCATGCGCCGCCGCGGGACACGCCTCCTCACGGAGGCCTCCCGAGGCGTCAGGCAGTGCCCGTCTCAGAGGCCCCATCCCCCGTTCGCACGGCCGCGCCCCCCGCCCCGAAGGCCCCTGAGGCCTCCGGGACGCGGGGCACCCCCCGTCGCCGACGTCCCCCCGTGAGGGGACGCCGTGGAGGGCGCGCACGCCCTCCGACGACGGGGGACCGTCCCCCCTCCAGCCGGGGAGGGGGGCGGCGGGTCGGCCTGGAGAGAGCGCCCCTGCCGCTCGGGCACCCGGACGGACGACGCCCGACCTCCGAAGAGGCCCGGCGCCGCCCGCCCTCAGCGTCGATGCCCGGAGGGTCGAGGAGGGCGCGGAGGAGGGGGGAGGCGGTCACCCTAAGGATCGAGGCTTCATCTACGACTGGTTTGACGGATTTTGGCCCGTGCAAGTTCAGGTTCGGCCTGCACTAGGGCCCGATCCCGGACATGGTACGGGGCATCCCCCACGACGGTTCCCGAACGGGGGGGCTGTCCCCCCCTTCGGATCCCCCCAAGGCCGTTTCGCGCCCCCTTTCGTGTCGGGGCGCGCGCGCGCCTCTCACCGCCTCGCATGGGGGCGTGCCCCCGCCCAAGGAGGCCCCCGGGGCCTCGCCCCGTCCCGGCCGGCCCGAGGGGCCCGAAGGCCCCCCCGACCGGCCGGAACGGGACGAGGCGCCCGAGGCGCGTCCTCGGACCACGGGGGTCCGCGCACCCGCGCTCGACGTGGGCGTCGCTCCCTCTCGAGGGGAGCGACGGTCGGGGCCCTCGGGAGGATGGACGGCCGAGTGGGTACGGCCGTCCCGGCACTCGCCCCGCCCGCCGCACCCCGGCGCCGGTCCGCTGGCTCACGGGGCTCCCCCTCCCCCGTGAGGCCCCGCGTCCCCCCCCGAAAGGGGCGGACGCGGGACCAGGGGCGAGGAAACCCCCCTCAGCCACGGCACGGCGAAGGGGCGCGACGGGACGGGGCGACCGACCCACGAGGGCGTACACCGGGCATGGGGCTCCTTCACCCCTCCCCGCTTGGCTAGCCGGATCCGCCGTTTATGCGCCGTTTCCCGCGATGCAGGACCAACGGGGGCCCAGGACAGCCTTCCAGGAAGGCGGTCCCCGACCCACGAACGCCCCGCGCGCCTTCAGGCCTCGAGGGTCAACCCGAGGCGTCGCACACCAGGGTCACGCCCACCCCCTCCACGCACGAGGGGGGGCTCCCGGGACCCCAGGGCCCGTAGGGCCGCGGGGCCGGGGGGCGCATCCAAGCCTCCCCCCGCCGGCCGGACCCCGCCCGGGCGTGCCGTAGGAGCACGCCTGGGCGACGACCCGGCCCCCGAGGGGAGGCGTCATCGGGGGGGCGTCGCCGCCCCCCCGTCACGCGTGAGGATCCACCGCGTCCGGCACGGTGTCCGTGACACGCTCTCTCGCCACGCGGTCCGTTCCCGCGGGCAGGACCTTGAAGGGACCCCGGGGGGCCCCCTGACCTCGTCATGTGTCGGTCCCAGACGCCAGCGATCGCCGTGCTTGGCCTTCCCTCGAACGCGCGTCGCCGTCCCCATCGGTCCCTCTCCCCCTCGCCTGGACCCCAGCCCCCGGAGTCCCCGCCCCTCGGGCCCGGAAGGGCCGAAGGAGGGAGGCGCCTGGGGGCCGGAGCGGGGGAGTGCCGGATCATCCCTCGGCCCGACGGGGGCGCCTTCCCTCGCGAGGAGGGGGAGGCGCGTCCCCGGGGCCGGGGCCTGACCGTCCGCGCATGGGCGCCCGAGTCCCCCGTGCTGAGCACGTTATCGCATCCCGTCGACGTGACCCCCGGCGTCGTCCCCGCGGCGCCCCACCCCCGCCCCGCCGTCCGACGCGGCGGGAGGGATGGGCTCGGGGACGCGGCCCGGGCCAAGGAGGCTCGACGAGGTCCCCACGCCCCCCGAAAGGGACGCGCGGACCCTCGCCGGGGCCTCCCCCGCCCGAACTCACGGGGTCCCGCACCCCCACCCCCCACGGACCTCGCGGCCCGGGGGAGGCTCTGGGGCCCGGGCACCGGGGCACGCGGGGGGAGGACCACGTCCTCCCCCCCAAGGAGGGCACGGGTAGGGAAACGCACGGGGGCACTCAGAGAGGGCTCCTTTCTTAAGGGATCCCTCCCGGGTCCTGAGGGCGCGGCCTCGTCGCGGCGGGCCCGGCGGCGACCCGGTTCGGCATCCGTCGGCGGACGCCCCGGCGGGGGACACGGCAGGACGGGGGCGCCTCGGGGCGGCGAACCGCCCCGCCACGCCCCCGTGCGGGAGGCCACGGGTGTTCAGGCCCTCGAGCGGGGACGGGGGCCCCTCGAGGCCCCCGTCCCCGCCCGCACTCCCAAGGGCCGGCGCCGAAGCGCCCGACACCCCTCAATCGTGCCCCTCGCCGAGGCTCCCCTCGGGGCGAACCGGGCCGTGCCGTGGGGCGCCCCCGCCCCCCTCCCGTAGGACGCGTCAACGCCCTGCGGGAGGGGGGACGGGGGGCCCAACCCGGCCGCGACGCGGGGGATGGGACGCAGCGGCATCTCGGTACTGGGCATCCCGGGCGAAGGCCCCCGTCGCGCCCGGTCGACCGTGGGTCCACCTCCCTTGCGGGGGGGCCACGGCCGTCGGGACGCGAACGGGGGCACGGGTCGCCCGGGTTCCCCCGACGCCTTCGAGGCGCCGGGGTG
>CAZEFP010000400.1:0-3952 GCA_964511565.1 uncultured Planctomycetaceae bacterium | reverse complement strand
ATAGAGACGCGGTCACGGTTGACGTCCTCGGACACATCGACCTCGCCCGGGATCGGGACGACTCCCCGGATCGGCCAGGGGACCTCGAGCGGCTCCGCGGAGCGGAGGATCGCCAGCTCCAGCTGGCTCGACAGCTCACGCTCGACCTCGAGTGTTCCGGGGGCGCAGCCCGCATCCTCGGGGGCCCCGCCAGCGCCCCCGAGCAAGGAGGGTGCCCCGAGGAAGCCAAACACGCGGGCGGGGGCGAGGGCCAGGTCCGCGAGGCGCTCGAAGGGCCCGATCGGCCGGAGGGACAGCAACGCCGCGCCCGCGGCGATGGTCCAACCCAGCCTTCGTGTCCGCATCGTCGCCATGTGCTTGGGCCCCCCCAGACCCGGTCGATCAACGGCGGCCGCGAGGGGCGACGCCGGATGGCAACGCGAGCGGCCCGCCCCGAGGGCGGGCCTGAACCCGCGTTCGCCGAGAGTGGATCAGTCGTCGTCTTCCGTCGACAGCACCCGGCTGAAGACGTCGAGCTTGTCGAGGAAGATCCCGGTGCCGCGCGCCACGGCCGTGAGGGGGTCCTCTGCCACCCGAGCGGGGACACCGAGGTGATCCGAGATCGCCTGGGACATGCCGTAGAGGAGCGCTCCGCCCCCCACCAGCGTGATGCCGGTGTCGACGAGGTCCGCGCTGATCTCGGGCGGCGCCTCCTCGAGGATGCCGCGAATGGCCTCACAGATGAGCCGCACGGGGTGGCTCAGGGCCTCGCGGATCTCGATGGAGGTGACCGTCGCGCGACGCGGCAGACCCTGCATGGAGTCACGACCCTTGACCTCCATGGAGAGCTCTTGCTCCATGGGCCACGCGGACCCGATGGTCAGCTTGATGCGCTCGGCGGACTGCTCGCCGATGAGCAGGTTGTGGTGCCGCCGCAGGTGCGAGAGGATCGATTCGTCCATCTCATCACCCGCGATCCGGAGCGAGGTCGAGACCACGGCGCCGGCGAGGGAGAGCACCGCGATCTCCGTCGTGCCGCCGCCGATGTCGACGATGAGCGAGCCGCGCGCCTCGGTCACCGGCATGTCACAGCCGATACCCGCCGCCATGGGCTCGTCGATGAGGAAGACCCGCCGGGCGCCCGCACGCTCCGCCGAGTGGATCACCGCGCGACGTTCCACGGCGGTGATGCCGACCGGGACCGCGATGACGACCTGGGGCTTCACCCAGTGCCGGCCCTCGTGGACCTTGGTGATGAAGTACTTGAGCATCTTCTCCGTCACGTCGAAGTCGGCGATGACGCCGTGCTTCAGCGGACGGATGGCCTGGATGCTGCCCGGCGTTCGCCCGAGCATCTCCTTCGCGGTGTTACCCACGGCCATGCCGTCGAGGAGGACCTCGTTGGTCCCCTTCTTCACCGCCACGACGCTCGGCTCGTTGAGGATGATCCCTCGCCCGCGGGTACACACCAGGGTGTTGGCGGTGCCGAGGTCGATCCCCATGTCGGTGGAGAGATGCCCGAAGGCCCACTCCATCGGCTTGAAGAGGCTCATCGCGCCGCCCCCGGGCCCGAGGCCCTGTCAGGGTGCGAAACAGCGGTGTGGCGGGCGGGCTCGGGGGAACCCGTTTGGAAACAGCGTCGGTTCGACAGCTGGATCATGCGATTCGGCCTCATGGATTCTGTGCGGTGACGAACGGTGCGGCGTTCGAGAATCGCTGCGGCCCCTCAACCGCGGACGCGACTCCGAGTGGAGTCTGAAGGACCGAGAGGGCCGGTTCAACAAGAACAACGCGGCGAGGGGCCACATTTCATGAAGCGAGCCCGCGGCGCCGGGGCGCCGCGGGCTCGTTTGCGGTCTCGAAGGATCACCCGAGGGGGCGATCCGAGGCCCATCACTCGGAGGCGGACGACGCGTTGGCCGCGTACTTGTCCTTGAAGAGCATGCCTTCCCCGTAGTTGGCCCCGCGGTCGTAGTCGACCATCAGGACCGCTGCGAGGAGGATGACCGTCGTGATGATGGCGAGGCCAGCCTCGAAGCCCATACCGGACTCCTCGGAGACGACCTCGACCTCGGCGACCTCAGCGGCAGCGCTGCGGCGGCTGGACCCGGAACGGCTCTTGGAACGTGCCATGTGGTTCTCCCTGGTGGGTTCGAAAGAAGAAGGGAGAGGATCAGATCTGCGTGGAGACGAGGTCTCCCTGCGCGATCTCGGAGCCGGTCGTGGCGACCACGACGGCGGTGCACGTGTCCGGGTTCACAACCTCGACTCGCGCCTGGCCCTTGTAGATGCCGCCGCTGTAGATGTCGAAGATGTAGCCGCGCTTGACCTTGTTGTTCGTGCCACGGTTGATGTGGACGAGCTTCTGGTCGGCGCGGTACTGGAGGACGGCACCGTCGATCTGCGGGGCGCCGACGCCGCGCGAGATGTCGATGCCAGTGGCCTCGACGACCATGGCGATGGTCGTGTTGGCGTCATCGAGGCTGCGGCTGGTGGCCGTGAGGTCGCGCTCGGCCTGGGCGAGGTCGGCGGCGAGACCGTTGGAGCGGTCGTCGGCCTTCTCCCTGGCAGCGACGGCGGCGTCCCGAGCGTTCTCGGCGTCGCGGCGGGCGTTGATCGCCTCGGCGCGGGCCTCGTTGGCCTGGGCCACCTGGCTCTTCATGTCGTCGAGGCTCGAGGAGAGGTCGCCGATGGAGGAGCTGATGTTCCCCATGTCGGACTTGAGCTCGTTGAGCTCGTCCGTGGCGGAGGCGAGCTCCTGCTCGAGGGCCGTGTTCTTGGCGTCCAGGGCCTCCTTCTGGTTCCGCATCTCGGTGCGCATGCGGTTGGCAGCGTCGCGATCAGCGGTGATCGAGTCGATATCGGCCTGCATCGACGTCTTGGTCGACGCGAGCTCGGCGGTGACCGCGTCGAACTGGCCGCGGTACTTCTGCGCCGCGGACAGGTTGTTGGACGCGAAGCCGAGGAAGGCGGCGGAGAGGGCGAGATTGATGATGACGAAGATCCGTCCGATCGGGCTCATGACGTTGGCTCGTGGAGGGGAACTCTGTGAGTTCTCGGTGGTCTAGGCGTCGCAGGGACGCCCGGGGCGGGTTCGCCCTGGGCGGCAACACCGAGGTGCTGGACGCAGGAGACCCTGGGGGGACCGGTGCTCGTGGGTCGCAGCAGGGGCCGCGGCGAACGCCGGATGGAACTGGGGGTGCGAAAGAGTGTCGTCCCGGCGCGCAAGAAGGAAGCGGACCCGGGAAGACCGAGGGAGTGTAGAGGCCACCGCGGCAGGGGGTCAAGAAGTGGCTCGAAGGAGAGGACCGGTCCTTGGACGGGATCCCGCTCCCTGGAGCCCCGCGGGGGCCCCAACGCCGAGGCGTGGCGGCTGGAGATAAGCCGACGGGGCGGGCTGGTTACCCCAATAATTCGTCACCCGGGCAGCCTCCGGGCTCAGGGCCGGGAAGCCTCCGCCGGCGCCGGCTGCCCGAACCGCCGACTAGCCAGGGCGAGCAGGAGAACCAGCGCGGCTCCCCCACCCCATATGAAGGGCTGGAGAGGCTCGGTCCGCACCCAGAGGGTCGTCCCCGGCCCCTCGGCCCCGGGCCCCCGAGGAGCGGGCACCGGGACCCGCGCCCGCAGGGCTCCTGCGACCATCTTCCGCCGCCCCCCCTCGCCGCGGACCTCGGCCCGCACGGCGCCGTCGGGCGACATCAGCACCAGGCCCGCCTGCTCCTGCCAGCAGGCGGGCTGCGCCGGAGCGAGCGGATCGAGCAGCAACACCCAGTCGAAACGCGACACCCCCAGGCCGGTGGCCAGCTGGCGGGCCTGGTGGCAGCTGAAGCGGTCGGCCTGCAGGGCCACCAGCGCCGCCCGGCCGCGGTGCCGGGCCAGCAGCAGGTCGCGACCGCCCTGGTGCACCAGCAGCAGCTGGTCGGCCTGGAGGGCGGTATGGACCTGTGGGAAATACTGCCGGGCAGCGTCGCCA
>CAZEFP010000399.1:0-3981 GCA_964511565.1 uncultured Planctomycetaceae bacterium | reverse complement strand
CCCAGCAGGAGCGGGTACAGGTCGTAGCGTTCGGCGAAGCGCTCCTCGGAGCGCGGCGTCCGCTCGAGCTCCTCGATGGCAGCGTAGGCCGCCTCCAGCTCCTCCCGGTTCTCCGCGTGGAAGAAGAGCCCGCCGGTCAGCTCCGCGATCTTCGGCAGCTCACCCACGTCCGCCCGGACGCGGCGGGCGCCGCCGAGCGGCATCTGGATCAGCTGGACCCGCGGCCCGGCGTAGACCGTGTACACGCGGATACCGAGCTCGGACGCCACCTCGGCGGCCTCCATGGGCTCGATCACGTGGATGGTCTCCTCACCGTCGGTGAGGAGCACCGCGACCCGTGAGCTCGCCTCGCTCTGGCTCAGGACCTCGCAGGCCTGGGCGAGGGCGCTGCCGATCGCCGTGCCGTCGAGGCGCTGCTCCGTCTCGATGTCGGTCTCATCGAGGACAGCCGTGAGCGCGTCCACGTCGAGGGTGAACGGAACGAGGAGGTCCGCGAAGCCCGCGAAGCCGAAGAGGCCAACGCTGTCCCGCGCCCCCTCCTCGTCCGTCATCCTGCGGCGAGCGAAGTCGGCGATGACCTCCGTGACGATGTCGAACCGGCGCGGCGCGCCGGGGCGGGCGCGCTGGTCCATCGAGCTCGAGCGGTCGAGCAGGAGCGCGATGTCGATCCCCTCGGTCTCGCGCGCCGTGGACACTCTTCCCTCGAGGGGCCGGCTCAGCGCCACGGCGAGGAGCGAGACCGCCGTGATCCGGAGCGCCGCGGGGAGCCACGCCAGGCTGGACCGGGTCCCCGGCGCCGCGGGTCCAATGCTCGGCACGTGGGCGCCCGCCTGACGGCGCCCCTCGCGCCCCCTCCAGAGCAGGAGCGCTGCCACGGGGACGATCACGAGGAACCAGGGGTCGGCGAAGGTGATCCCGCCGACCTCGAGGCGCCCCGTCGCGGTGCTGCGGGTGACCTCCTGCAGTGCGAGAGCCACCATCATGATGGGCCCCCACCGGTCTGGGTCGCGCTGCCCCTCAGCTCGCGGACCTGCGCCGCCGCGCGATCCACGGCCTCCCGGGCCGCGAACGAGCTCGGCTGGGTGCCGCCGTATCGGACCAGGCTCAGCTCATCCATCAGCGCCGCGAGGGCCGCCCCCTGTTGGGGCGAGATCCCTGGCGCCCCCTCGAGGGAGGACACCCACTCCCCGTCCGTCAGGCTCCGGCGACTCTCCCCTCGCGCCTCGTCCACCGCCCGGCGCAGCAGGGGGCCGAGCGCCCCCATGGCCCCGGCGGGATCCCCGGCAGGGTCCAGCGCGCGGATTCGGTCGAGGAGGTCGGGGGCGGAGGCGGCGGGCACCGCGGCAGCAGCCCCCCGGCGGGCGCGGCGGATGAGCGGCAGGAAGGCCGCGAGGATGAGCGCGGCGACCGCGAGGAGCGCGAGGTTCGCGTCGCCCAGAGCCGACTCATCGACCTGGCGGAAGCCCACGAGGGGTCGCGCCGCGTCCTCGGCCTCGCCGAGCGCCCCGGCGAGTTCGATCCGCGCCGGCTCAACCTCCACGGGCGCTCCTTCCCCGATGCGGAAGCGCGCCGCCGGGGTCGCGACCTCCCCGGCCTCGAGCCCCATGAGGGTCCACCGCAGCTCGAGGCCCGGGCGCGCCGCCAACGGGACGGAGCTGTCCACCACCGGCGTCGGGCCCTCGAGCACCGCCCACTGCGGCCCGAACTCCACGGCCTCCTCGAGGGCCGCGGCGCTCGAGTCTCGGCCGCTCAAGGTGACGGTCCAGTGGAGGGGCTCACCCGTGGCCGCCGTCCGGCCAGGGGCGGGCTCCAGGCGGGAGGACGTCTCCACGCCCTGGAGAGCCCCGCAGAGGATGGTGGTCAGGGCCAGGGTGATCATGCTCCGCCGGCGCTCCTGCGCGGTCCGCGCGCCTGGGCCCGGCGCCGGAAGAAGCGCACGAGGGGAGCGGCCAGGTCGCCGTCCGTACGGACGTCGATCCACTCGGCGCGCGCCCGCCGGAAGGCCGCGCCCAGGGCCTCACGGCGCGCGGTCGCGTGGTCGCTCCACGCCGCGCGCTCGGACTCTCTCCGCCCGTCGACCTCCGCCACGGCGCCGTCCTCCATGCGGACGAGGCGCAGGAGGCCGGTCGCGGGGAGCTCCTCCTCGAGCCGGTCCACCAGGCGGACGCAGATGACGTCATGGGTCCGCGACAGGCGCGCCAGGGACTCCACCCACTCTCCGCTCCCCCCCTCGAGGCCATGCTCGTCCACGCTGGAGAAGTCGCTGAGCACGAACACCATGGCCCGCCGATGCAGCGTCGACTCCTGGTCCTGGAGCACCGACCGCAGGCTCGAACGCCCGGGGGTCACCGGAGCCGACTGGATCTCCCTGACGAGGCGCAGGATGTGCCGGGACTGGCGACCGGGCCCGAGGTGCAGGCCGGGTTCGGCCCCGAAGAGGGTCAGGCCCACGCGGTCCTGGTGGCGTACGGCGACGAAGGCGATGAGCGCCGCCAGCTGGGCCGCGGCGTCACGCTTGGTCTCCCCGAAGGTGGCGAAGTCCATGGGGAGCGCGGTGTCCACGAGCAGGTGCAAGGTCAGCTGCCGCTCCTCGCGGTACGACTTCACGAAGGGCTCCCCCGTGCGCGCGGTGACGTTCCAGTCGATGGCCCGCACCTCGTCGCCCGGTTGATACGGACGCACCTCCTCGAACTCCACGCCCTGCCCCCGGAACGTGCTCCGGTACCCCCCCGCGAGGGCGGTGTTCACGAGCCGGTGGGTGCGGATCTGGATCTGCCTGACCCGCGCCATCAGCGCGGGCGAGAGGAGCGGCGCGCCCTCGGCCTCATCCGCGCCGCCGCTCGCCGTGCTTCCCGTGAGCCAGCCCAAGCCTCACTCCCTAGCGGTCGAGCGGAACGCGCTCGAGCACCCTGGTCACGATCTCATCGGTGGAGACGCCTTCGGCCTCGGCCTCGTAGGTCGGCAGGATCCGGTGCCGGAGCACCTCGTGCGCCACCGCCTTCACGTCCTCGGGAGTCCCGAAGGCGCGCCCGGCCATGAACGCCGAAGCGCGGGTCATGAGCGCCAGCCAGATGGACGCTCGCGGGGAGCCGCCGCACTGGATCATGGGCTCCAGCTCGGCCACCCCGTGGGCCGCGGGCGCCCGCGTCGCCTCGACGATGGACACGATGTACGAGGCGAGCGCGGGGGCGATCGTGACCTGGTCCACGAGCTTGCGTGCGGCCAGGATGTCCTCGGTGGAGACGACCTCGGAGACGGGCTCGGGCGGCGAGGTGCGCGCCATCATGTCGAGGATCTCGAGCTCCTCGTCCCGGCTGGGGTACTCCAGGTGGACCTTGAGCGCGAAGCGGTCGAGCTGCGCCTCGGGGAGCGGGTAGGTGCCCTCCTGCTCCAGCGGGTTCTGGGTCGCGAGGACGAGGAACGGCCGCGGCAGCTCGAAGGTCTGGCCGCCGATGGAGACCGTGCGCTCCTGCATGCCCTCGAGCAGCGCCGACTGCACCTTGGCGGGTGCGCGGTTGATCTCGTCGGCGAGCACGAAGTTCGCGAAGATCGGGCCCTTGCGGACCGTGAAGTTGCCGTCCTTGACGCTGTAGATCTCGGTGCCGACGAGGTCCGAGGGGAGCAGGTCGGGGGTGAATTGGAGGCGGGCGAACGAGCCCTTGACCCCCTTCGCCATGGCGGCCACGGCGAGGGACTTCGCCAGGCCCGGCACCCCCTCCAGGAGAATGTGCCCACCGGCGAGGAGCCCCAGGACCAGGCTCCGGGTGAGCTCCTTCTGCCCCACCAGCACCGCGCCCATCGCCCCGGTGAGCTCGGTGGTCCAGGCGCTCGCACGCTCGATCTGGGCTTCGATGGCGGAGTTCGAGTGGAGGGTCGAGTCGGTCACGATTCGGGGGTGGGTTCGGTGGAACGAGGGTCCCTTTGGCCAGCCCTGGCCTTCGGGCGGGCCATGCTACGGCATGGGGCGGCGTGTGTTGGCAC
>CAZEFP010000398.1:0-3981 GCA_964511565.1 uncultured Planctomycetaceae bacterium | reverse complement strand
CTCGCGGCCGAGGCACGGGTGGATTCCAGCCCCATCTCGGAGGCCGTTCAGCTCTCACAACCCCTGACCCTCCCCCTCGAGGACGGCGACCATCCGCTGCTCGGTGACTGCTCGCAGCCCGAGCCCTGCTCCCTGCTCGTCATCCCCATCCAGCTCAGCGGGGAGATCGTGGGCGTGATCGCGGGGGACTTCCCCTCCACCCCCCACGCCGAGCTCAACCACGTCTCCATGCTCATGTCCACGGTGGCGTCGATGATCGCCCAGGCCGTGCGCCTGCGGCAGCGCGCAGCCGAGGAGCGCGACTCCCTGCGGGCAGAGAACGAGCGGCTCCGAGATGCGCTCAAGGAACGCGACCGGCCCGAGAACATCGTCGGGAACTCCAAGCCCATGCTCACGGTGTTCGACCAGATCGCCAGGGTATGCCGCGCGGACGCGACGGTCCTCATTCGTGGTGAGAGCGGCGTGGGCAAGGAGCTCGTCGCCGCGGCGATCCACTACTCCAGCGACCGCGCCACCAAGCCCTTCATCAAGGTCAACTGCGCCGCCCTGCCAGCCACGCTCCTGGAGAGCGAGCTCTTCGGGCACGAGAAGGGCGCCTTCACCGGCGCGGTCCAGGAGCGCATCGGTCGCTTCGAACTCGCGGATGGCGGCACGCTCTTCCTGGACGAGATCGGGGAGTTCCCCCTGACCACTCAGGTGCTCCTGCTGCGCTTCCTACAGGAGAGGCAATTCGAGCGAATCGGGAGCGCGAAGACCCACAGCACCGACGTGAGGGTGATCGCCGCCACGAACGCCGACGTGGAGGAGCTCGTCTCCACGGGTGCGTTCCGAGAGGACCTCTACTACCGACTGAACGTGTTCCCGATCCACGTCCCCGCCCTCAGGGAGCGCGGGGTGGACGTGATCCCGCTCGCCGAGCACTTCCTGGACGTCCACGCCAAGAAGAGCAACGCCGCGACCCCGCGGATCTCCTCCACCGCGCGGGCTCTCCTCAAGAGCTACGCCTGGCCCGGGAACGTCCGGGAGCTCGAGAACTGCATGCTGCGCGCGATGCTGCAGTGCGAGGGCGATGTGATCCGCTCCCATCACCTCCCCCCCAACATGCAGCCCGCCGGGGAGCAGCCGGTGGAGCCGACCGGGAGCCTGGCGGCCACCATGGAGCGCGTGGAGAGGGAGCTGATCCTCGACGCCCTCCGCTCGACCCGAGGCAACCGCGCCAAGGCCGCCCGGCTCCTCGACATCACCGAGCGGCAGATGGGGCTGCGGGTCAAGCGCTACGGCATCGACCCCGGGACCCTGCGCTGACCACGTTCGGCCCCAGTCGGTAACCTGGGGCCATGCCCCCCCTGGCCTCGCTCGTCCCCGCACTGACCCTCGTCGCGGCCTCCGCCGGAGATGACCCGGTCAGCTTCGGCCAGGAGGTCCGCCCGCTCCTCGCGGACCGCTGCTTCCCCTGCCACGGCCCCGACGCCGCAACCCGAGAGGCCGACCTTCGGCTCGACCTGCGGGCCTCCGCGGTCGCCGACCGCGACGGCTCCAGGGCCATCGACACCCGCGCGCCCGCGGACAGCGAGCTGTTGATCCGCGTCCGGGACGACCTCGACCCCATGCCCCCGGCGCCGGACCACGCGCCGCTCTCCGAGGAGGAGGCCGCGCTCCTCGAGCGGTGGATCTCCGAGGGTGCACCCTATGACGAGCACTGGGCCTACCGCGCCCCGGAGCGGCCCGAGGTTCCGCCCATCGATCCGCGCTCCCCCGAAGGCGCGTGGGTCCAGGGTGACATCGATCGGTGGGTCCTCGACGGCCTCGCGCAGGCCGGGCTCCAGCCGGCCCCCCGGGCCGACGCCCGAAGCCTCGTCCGCCGCGCCTCCTTCGACCTCCTCGGGCTTCCCCCCACCCAGGCCCAGGTGGAGGCCTTCGAAGCCGACCCCAGCCAGGCAGCCTTCGAGGCCTTCGTCGAGGAGCTCCTCGCCTCACCGCACCACGCCGAGCGCCTGACCACCTTCTGGTTCGACCTGGTGCGCTTCGCGGACACCACCGGCATCCACGCGGACAACCGCTGGAACATCACGCCCTACCGGGACTGGGTCATCGAGGCCTTCGCCTCGAACATGCCCTTCGACCGCTTCACCGTGGAGCAGCTCGCGGGCGACCTGCTCCCCGGCGCCGACCGCTCCCAGCGGGTCGCCGCGGCCTACAACCGGCTGAACCTCATCACCCGTGAGGGCGGGTCCCAGCCCAAGGAATTCCTCGCCCGCTACACCGCCGATCGCGTCCGCAACGTGACCGAGGTCTGGCTCGCTTCCACCGTCGGCTGCGCCGAGTGCCACGACCACAAGTTCGACCCCTTCTCCGCGCGCGAGTTCTACGAGCTGGGCGCCTTCTTCGCCGACATCGAGCAGGTCGGCGTCTACCTCTCGGGAAACAACACCTTCCCGCCCGAGCTGGAGGTCCCAACCGCCGACCAGGAACAACGCCAGCGCGAACTCACCTCCGCGCTCGCCGCCGTGGAGGCTGTGCTCTCCTCCGAGACGCCGGAGCTCGCCGCGGACCGTGCGGCGTTCGCCGACGAGCTCGCGCGGAGCTCCTGGAGCACCCCGCCGGACCTGGAGGTGAGCTCGACGGCGGGCCGCACCTTCGAGCTCGACGCCTCCGGTGCGTGGCGCTCCCGGCCGGAGGGCGATGACAAGGATACCTTCACGCTGCGCTTCCCGGCACCGACCGACCCGTTCCGGTCCATACGGCTCGAGCTGCTGGCCGACGACGCGCTCCCGAACCAGGGTCCGGGGCTCGCCGCGAACGGCAACCTCGTGCTCACGGAGGTGTCGGTTCGCGTCGACGGGGAGGCGGTGCCCATCGCAGCGGCGCGCGCCTCCTTCGAGCAGCCGGGCTACCCCGTGGCGAAGGCCCATGACGGAGCGCTGGGTCGCGGCGGGTGGGCCGTGATGCGCGGGCAGGACGGCGCCCCCGCCGAGGCCATCTTCGACCTCGCGCGACCGGTGGGCGGCGAGGGCGCGAGCGTGGTCGAGGTGGAGGTCGCGCAGGTCCATGGCGGCCGGCACCTGATGGGCCGCTGGCGCCTCTCCCTCGGCGCGGCAGGCGGCACCCCCGCGCTCGCTCCGCGCCTGCGGGAGCTCCTGAGTCTCCCCGAGGACGAGCGTCCGGAGGAGACCCGCGCGGAGCTGGACCACCTGCACCGGGCGCACTGCGCGCTCCTGGCCGACGACCGCGAGGAGAAGGCTCGCCTCGAGGGGGAGCTCATGAGCCTGCGGGGCCAGATTCCCCTGGTGATGGAGACCCGCTCCGTCGAGCCCATGGTCACCCGGGTGCTGGCTCGAGGAGACTGGATGGATGAGACCGGCGAGGTCGTGCAGCCCGGAGTCCCGGCCGCCCTGGGCGTGATCGCGGTCGAGGGGCGACGCCCCACCCGTCTGGACCTCGCCAGGTGGCTGGTGGACGGACGGAACCCGCTCGTCGCCCGGGTGCTCGTGAACCGAGTCTGGCGGCTCTTCATGGGCCGCGGGATCGTCGAGACCCTGGACGACTTCGGGGTCCAGGGCACGTCCCCCACCCACCCCGAGCTCCTCGACCACCTCGCCACGCGGCTGGTGGACTCCGGGTGGGACCTCCGCGCTCTGATCCGGGACATCGTGACCTCCAGCGCCTACCAGCAGTCGTCCGCGGTCCCCGACCCCTCGCCGGCCCGCGGGGAGCACTTCGGCATGCAGGTCCGGCACCGACTCGACGCGGAATTCATCCGGGACGGCGCGCTGGCGGCCAGCGGACTCCTGCAGCGCGAGGTCGGCGGGCCGAGCGTCCGCCCCTACCAGCCCGTCGGCTACTGGTCGCACCTCAACTTCCCCCGCCGGACGTACCGCCCCTCGGAGGGCAAGGCCCTCCACCGGCGGGCGCTCTACGGACACTGGCAGCGCCAGTTCGTTCACCCGAGCCTGGCGGCCTTCGACGCCCCGAGCCGCGAGC
>CAZEFP010000397.1:0-4020 GCA_964511565.1 uncultured Planctomycetaceae bacterium | reverse complement strand
ACTCGCCGCCGCCGAGCATGATCGGCAGCTCGCCGAGGTAGACCTCTTCCTCCACCGGCTCGGGCTTGACCAGCCGGAGGCGGACCTTGAAGGGATACCCGTAGGTCATCCGCAGCTTGCGGCACTCGTCGATGTCGTAGCGCGGCCTGCCCAGCTCGTAGCCGACGTACTCGAGGCACATCGTCTTGTCGTACGAGTAGATCGGGAAGATCTCCCGGAGCAGGGCCTCGAGGCCCATGGCATCACGCGCGCCGGAGGCGATCCCGGGAGCCAGGAAGGCCTCGTAGGCCTTGGTCTGGATCTCGACGAGATTGGGGAGCGGGACAATCTCGGACACGTTGCCGAAGTTTCGAACCTCGGCAGACTGCTCGACCATTCGGCCGTTGCGGTTAGCGATCATGAGCGGTAGCGAGTGCTGAGCGGACGAGGCAGCGACGCGAAGGGCGTGGTCTGAAGCCTGACGGCCGAACGGGCACGGAGAACGAGCGCAGCTCGGGTGGGGAGACGCTGATCGGGGGTAAGACCGTCAGGGTGCATCGTCGGGGGGAACGACGCAGGTCCGGACGGAAGTCGACCCCGCATGGAGTCGACCGGCACCAACACCCCTCGCGCGGAGCGAAGAACGTCAGCAAGACTGGGGGTCCAGCGGTCAGGAACGGCCGGTGGACGGTGGACGAGAGAGCGCCGGGTGTGGGCACTCAGGCGGTGGAGACGAGCCGAGAGGGCGCTTGACGGGGAGCAGAAGGGCTTCGGAACCCGGGAGAATCCAGCGGCGACGGGCCGCTTGAAACACCCGGAGGCGACCTCAGCGACCCCAGAGAGTAGGGAGGCTGAACACGCCTGGGAAGCCCTCCGGCACCCTCTTTGCCTGGAATTCCGCTCGCTGGTCGCGAGACGGGTCCCATGCCCAGGGGGAGCCGATGCGTCAGAACGCGCCTCGGCCGCCGACGTCTCGCCGCCCCCGAGGGGGCTGTGCGAGGCGTCCGCGGCCTTGGTGGAGCTGCCCGGGAGGGCCGCTCCGGAGCCTGATCAGGCGAGCTCGACGGTTGCGCCAGCAGCCTCAAGCTGCTTCTTCATCTCCTCGGCCTCGTCCTTGGCGACCCCTTCCTTGACGGGCTTGGGGGCGCTGTCGACGATTTCCTTGGCCTCCTTGAGGCCCAGGCCAGTGATGGCGCGGACCTCCTTGATGACCTGGATCTTCTTGTCGCCGGCGGCCTTCAGGACGACGTCGAATTCGGTCTTCTCCTCGGCGGCGTCGCCGCCAGCGCCGCCCGCGGGGGCGGCCATGGCGACGGCGGCGGGGGCAGCAGCGCTGACACCCCACTTATCCTCGAGGGCCTTGACGAGCTTCGACGCCTGCAGGAGGGTCAGGCCGTCGAGCTGATCGGCGATGGTCTGGAGCTCAGCGTCGAGCTCGACGGTCGTGGTCTCTTCGGACATGGTTGAAAAGGGATCGGAGGGTAGTTCTCAGTGGTCTTGGAAAGGGTGGCCACCACCCCCACCGCAACGGACGGTGAGGGAGCCGGAGGCCACCTGAATGAATCAGCCTTCGCCGCCGTCTCCGGCGTCGTCAGCGTGTGCCTGGATGACGCGGGCGACCGAACCGGGCACCGCGTTGATGACTGTGGCGAGGCCGCGGGCAGGACCCGAGATGACCCCGAGCAGCTGCGCGTGGAGGGTGTCGCGGTCCGGGAGGTCGGCCAGCGCCTTGGCGCTGGCGGCGTCCAGGGCGTTGCCCTCGAGCATCCCGCCCTTCACCACGACCTTGCCGGCCTTCTTGATCTCCTTGTCGGAGAACACCTTGGCCGCGTCGATGGCCGCCTCGGCGTCGCCGTAAGCGATACCGGTGTTGCCCTTGAGGGCGCCGTCCTCGGAGAAGGTGATCTCCCGATCGGCGAGCACCCGCTTGGCGAGCGAGTTGCGCACCATCTTGAAGCGGACGTTCTTCTCGGCGAGCTTGCCGCGAATCTCGGAGGTCTCCTCGACGGTCAGACCGCCGAAGGAAACGAGGACCATGCCCTCGGCCTCCTTGAACTCGTCCTGCAGCTCGCGGACGACCATCTGGTTGACGATATTCGGCATGGATCAGCCTCCGTACTCGATGAAGGCGCCCGGGCTCATGGTCGTCGAGACGCTGATGCGCCGGACGAAGGTGCCCTTGACGGCAGCCGGGCGCATGCCCGACAGGTGGTTCATGAAGGCCGACAGGTTGGCGACCAGGTCCTCCGTGGAGAACGATCGCTTGCCCAGCGGCGCGTGGACGTTGCCGCCCGCATCGGTGCGGAACTCGACCTTACCGGCCTTGAACTCCGTGACCGCGTCACCGACGTTCGGCGTCACCGTCCCGCTCTTCGGCGAGGGCATCTTGCCCTGGGGGCCGAGGACCTTACCGAGCTTACCGACGTGCTTCATCATGTCGGGGCTCGCGATGACGACGTCGAAGTCCATCCAGCCGCCCTGGATCTTGGCGGCCAGATCGTCCGACCCGACCTCGTCCGCTCCGGCTGCCCGGGCGGCGTCGGCCTTGTCGCCCTCGGCGAACACGACGACCTTGACGGTCTTGCCGAGGCCCTTCGGGAGGGAGACGGCGCCGCGGACGAGCTGGTCGGTCTTCCGGGGGTCGATCCCCAGGCGGACGGCAACCTCGACGGTCTCGTCGAACTTCGGAGCCGGCAGGCTCTTCAGCATGTCGAACGCCTCGTTCGGCATGTACTGAGCTGAGCGGTCAATCCGCGCCGCGGCCTCGCGGTAACGCTTGCTGTGCTTGGGCATGTTGATCAGTCCTCCACCGTGATGCCGGAGGAGCGTGCGGTGCCGGCGATGATCCGGCAGGCCTGGTCCAGGTCCCGCGCGTTGAGGTCGTTCATCTTGATCTTCGCGATCTCCTCCACCTGCTCGCGGGTCACCGACCCGACGATCTGGGTGCCGACCTCGCCGGCGCCCTTCTCGACGCCCGCAGCCTTCTTGAGGAGGATGGCCGCCGGCGGCGACTTGAGGATGAAGTCGAACGAGCGGTCCTTGTAGACGGAGATCTCGACGGGGAGGATCATCCCCATCTGGTCCCTCGTGCGGTCGTTGAACTGCTTGACGAACTCGGCGATGTTGACGCCGTGCGCGCCCAGCGCCGGGCCAATCGGCGGCGCAGGGGTCGCCTGCCCGGCGGGGCACTGGAGCTTGATCTTTCCTGTCAGTTCTTTCGCCATGTCGGTCCGTGAGTCTGGCCCCCGCTAATGAGGGCGCGGTCCGCTGTGAGCTGGTTGAGGTCGCCGCGACGATGACCCTCCTCAGGAGGGCGGCACGCAGAATGCGACGGGGTGTGTTTGTCGTGGAGGGGTTCCTGCGGTCGCCGACGCGAGCGCCGGTCCGAGGAGAAGAGGTCAGACGCTGTCGACCTCCCAGTACTTGAGGTCGACCGGCGTGGGCCGGCCAAAGATGGTGACGATCACGCGGACCGTCCCCTTCTCGGCGTTGATCTCTTCGACCGCGCCGTCGAAGCCGTCGAACGGCCCCGTGTTGATCTTCACCCGGTCGCCTTTCTCCAGGCCGATGGTGACCTGGGGCCGGGTCTCGGAGTCGGTCATGAGGGCGAGGATCTCGGAGACCTCGGCCTCGGAGATCGAGGTGGGCTCGCCGCCGGAGCCGATGAAGTCACGCAGGCCGTCGATGCCACGCAGGGTGGCGCGGGCCTTGATGACCGTCGGGTCCTCGGGGTTCTCGAGGTCGGCCTGGACCAGCAGGTAGCCGGGGTACAGCTTCTCCTCGATGTTCCGCTTCTTGCCCTTCTTCATGTCCGTCACGATCTTGAACGGCATGAGGACCTGCGGGACCACCGAGTCCACGCCCGCGATCTTGAGGCGGTGGATCGCGTTGTCACGGATGCGCTTCTCGCGCCCCGACTGACAGCGGAGGAAGTACCACTTGAACGCCATCGGCCTCAGGCCCCCCCACCGGTGATGATCCGGGCGAAGACGTTGCCGAGCAGGTAGTCCGCCGCGGCCATGAAGCCCATGAGGAACAGCA
>CAZEFP010000396.1:0-4025 GCA_964511565.1 uncultured Planctomycetaceae bacterium | reverse complement strand
CCCGCGAGGAGCTGTTGGAGCACGACCCTGAGCTCTACGCCCTCTGCCTCGAGGTCTTCGGGGCCGACGCGTGGCGGTACGTGCACCCGCGGGAGCGCTTCGGCCAGGGCCACCTCGCGGGGTGGCGCCCCGGGGCGGCACCCCGGTTCGCCTGGCCAGAGGAGATGCTGCGGCTCTATCGGGCCGAGGAGCAGGAGCGAGAGGTTCGCCAGGAGCCCGGAGAGGGCGCCCTCGCCTTCGATCGCCGCCGCGCGGAGGGGGGCGGCGTCGCCTCCATGATCCAGCTCGGCCTGCGATACCGTGACGGCCGCGGCGTCGAGCGCGACCCCGCCGCCGCGCTCTCCTGGTTCACCGCCGCTGCGGAGACCGGGGATGCGGAGGCCCTCGATCACCTCGGGTGGGCGCTCGAACACGGGATCGGATGCGAGGTGGACGTGCCGGGAGCCCTCCGCGCCTACCGGAGGGCGGCGGAGGGCCGAAGCCACCAGGGCCGCTTCAACCTGGGCCGGCTCCTCCGGGAGGGGAGCGGCCAGGTGAGCCCCGACCCCCTCATGGCCGCCATGTGGCTCGAGCTCGCGGCGATGGCGCGCCACGAGGGCGCCCAGGCGCTCCTCGATGGGATGGCAGAGGACGAGCTCGACGGGGCCGGTCGCGCCCGGGCCCGTCGCCTCGCCAAGGCCTGGCGCTGAGCCCCTGTTCGCTGGAGGCTCCTTCAGTCACCCGCAGGGGTGAGCGTCACGGCGCCGAGCGCAACGTCGCCCTGGAGCGGAGCGCATCCGAGGGTCGACCCCGACCAGACGCTGCCGTTGACCAGGGTGGCCTCGATGACGAAGAGGGCGCAGGTCCCCGGCGTGAGGGCCGGGCTCCCGCCGATCCAGCGGCCCTCGCCCTCGATGGAGCGGTAGGCGCTCAACTGGTGGGACCCATCCGCTCCCTCCTGGGTCACCCGCACGGCCTCGACCTCCAAGGGGGCGCCTCCACCGTCGAGGAGCTGGAACTCGAGGCCGCAGGGTCGGGCGGCGGGGGGCGCCCCGTGCCCGACGGCGCCGATCGCGGAGGATCGCACCCCCACCTCCAGCGGCGCGTGGGGCGCGGCGGCTCCCCGGTGCGCACGTCGTTGATCCCTCGTCATGAGGTAGGTCCAACGGGGGGCCTCCTCGGACGCGGCGGAGCCCGCGGAGGCTTGGCCGTTCAGGGCCATGGCAAGCGCCCCGCCCGCACCGCTCTCCAGCCCAGCCTGCTGGGGAAGAGGGAGTCCAGCGAGGGGCATGAACGGCGCCAGCTGCTCCTCCAGGTCCCGGTCGCCACCAAGGTCCAGTGCGCCGAGTCCGGGGACACCACCTTCCTCGTGAACGACGCGCAGACTCGCCGACTCGATCCCGCTCACCCCCTGAAGAACCGCGGAGTGGCGTTCGACGAACCTGGCCGCCGCGGCCAGCCCGAACACGAGCAGGGCGTAGACGACGATCGGCCCCTTGAAGGGCAAGCGGGGCTTGGGCGTGGTGTCCATGACCCAGGGAACATCGGAATCGAGGCTCGGCCTTCTGTTGCCAAGTCGCCTGGCGGGGCGGTGGTCCCTGATCGAGGCGCGTCGCCGTCCCAAGCTCGCCTACCCGTCGCCCTCCAGGGCCCCGAGTGCGTCCGAAACCTCGGAGGATCCGGGGCGCAACCGGCCCGCAGCCTCCAGCGCCACCCTCGCCTCCTCCGGGCGCCGGAGCATCCCGAGGGCCCGCCCCAGGTTGAACCAGGCGTTGAAGTAGGCCGGGTCGAGGCGAACGGCAACGCGGTAGTGGCCCACCGCGTCCTCCAGCCGATCGTCGATGAAGAGGGCGGTGGCCAGGTTGTTCCGGAGGGTCGCGTGATTGGGGAAGGTCTGCAAGGCGCGCTCGAACTCCTCGATGGCCTCCCCCGTACGGCCGCTCCGGGCGAGGTACTCCCCGAGGTGCAGGCGCGCGATCTCTTCGCCGTCCCCCTCCAGCGCCTGCCGGAGGAGCGCCTCCGCGCGCTCTCCATCCCCGAGCTCGAGGAGAGAGATCCCGAGCTCCCTCAGCGCGTCCGGCCGACCCGGACTGAGCGCCAGCGCGCGACTCGCGTACTCCGCCGGCAAACGTTGCGCAAAGAGCGCGAACTCCTCACCCCGCGGCGCCGGAAGCGGCCGCACCGCCACCGCGAGGTTCACCCAGGCGCCTGGGTCCTTCGGGTTCCGCTCCACGTCCCGCTGCGCCATGGCCCAGGGCAGGAACGGCCGCTCAGCTGGCTGGTCCGCCACGAGGGTCAGGGAGAGGGTCGCCATCTCGTCGGTCGACTCCAGGCCGTAGCCCACCCGACGCGGCGGCGACGAGGGGTTGTTCAAGTTGTCGGACGAGTTGTCGTAGGTGTACTCGAACTCCACGCGCGTGCCCGCCGGGAGCCGCACGGGGGTGCGGAAGTGGTAGTCGTCCTGCCAGTCGAAGTCCCAGCGATCGATCTCGAAGAGGGTGAGCCGCTCGCCGTCGGGGGGCGTCGCCCACGCCACCATGTGGGTGCAGAGGTAGTGGGCGTGCGGGTACACCGCGCGCAGCTCCGTGGCCACGGGTAGGACCACGTGGTCCTCGGCCTTGAAGTCCGCCGCACCCGCCGGAATGTCGATGCGCTCCGAGCGCATCACCAGGGCGAAGGGGGTCTCGTCCGGCGGGACCTCGGTGAGGTACAGCCCGACCACCGGGCGCACGCGCTCCGGCTTCCCGGTGGGCGTCAGGTGGAGCTGGAGGACGAGGTCGTTCCCCGGCCAGAGGCGCCACGCCCGACCCGGCCCGCTCCGCCGGACCGCCTTGCCCGGGGTCCAGCCCAGGAAGTGCCCGTCCGGCGGCCGTGAGAGCCCCATCTCCATCCCGCCGAATCCAGGGCCAGGATCCACCTCATCCCTTCGTCGCGCGTCCCGAGTCCCGTCCAGCTGGAGCACCGCGTGGTGGCAGCTGGCGTTGCCCGGCCGGATCTCCACGGCGTCCACGAAGCGGAGCCCTCCGGAGGGCGCCGGCAGTACGAGGTTGCGGAAGAGGTCGGGGCCGGCGGCCGGCACCTCGATCCAGTCATCGGCGGTCAGGATCAGGTCCGGCTCACCGAGCTGCCAGCCCGACCCGAAGACCGGCGGCGCCGGCTCCTCAGCGGGATCGCCGCGCCAGGCGCCGCCCTCGACCCAGGCCGCGAGTCGCGCCACCTCGGGGTCGCTGAGGCCCCGCGCCCCCACGAAGTCCCCATGGACCGGGAGCCACGGCGGCATGTAGCCGCTCGACGTGACCCGCACGATCTGCCGCCGCTTGCGCCAGGCGTCCTCGTACGTCAGCAGGCTGAAGGGTGCAGGCTGCCCCGGCCGGTGGCAGGTCGAGCAATGCCGATGGACGAGCTCTGCGATGCCGCCGGACCAGGTCTCCACCTCCGCCTCGCCCTGACATGCCGCCAGCAGAGTGAGGGCTCCGAGCCCAAGGGTTCGCCGACGGCTCAAGGCCCCAGCTCCTCGATCTCGCAGCCCACGGCAGGGGCCCCGGGAGGTACCGCGCCAGCCCCCGTGGCCACCGCCTCGATGGCCTCCCGCAACTCATGGCGCGAGGCCGCCGCCCGTCGAGCCCCCAGCGCAGGGAAGCGGTCGTCGATCCGGCCCAGGTATCGGAGCTCGCCTGCGCCGTCGAACACCGCCGCCTCGGGGGTCCGGCTCGCCCCGGCGTGGGCCACCAGCCGGTGCTCTGCGTCGAGGACCACCGAGCCCTCGAGGCCGTACCGCCGCGCGTGGGCGACGGCCTCCGCCGCGGTCACGCCCGGATCCACGTGCACGAGAAAGACCCCCACCCCGAGGTCGCGGCAGCGGCCAGCGATCGCGCGGAGCTCAGGGGCGTAGGCGTTCGCGATCGGGCAGTCCACGGTCAGGAAGACCCAGACCGTCGCCGGGCTCCGGTTCACCGGCAGCGGGTCCACCGGTGAACCCGCACCGTCGCCCAGGACCACCTCCACCGGCCCGATCCCCGCACGCTCCCCGCAACCCGCCACCCACA
>CAZEFP010000395.1:0-4032 GCA_964511565.1 uncultured Planctomycetaceae bacterium | reverse complement strand
CGTCTCGGACCCCGGTCCGATCGAGCGGGGCCAGGCGGTGGTGGCGGGCGACGTCTTTGTGGGCACGGTGGAGAAGATCCCCGTGCGTGAGCCCTACCGTGACCGTCCCGGGCTCCTCGAGACGCTCCTCCGCCGCGTCGGGCTCTCCTCCCCGCCGATCCCCCCCCCGCGGGACCTCGTGATCGTGCGCCTCATCACGGACCCGTCGGCGCGGGTCGGGGCGCGGGTGGAGGACCCCGAGGGGGCCTCCGCGTGCCGGATGGTGGTGGGCGGGCTCGAGCGCCTCGACGACCGGGTCTGGCTCGCGGTGCACAACCCGGAGAGTCAGAACATCCACGCTGGCAGGGTGGTCGTGCACGAGTCCGCGGCGGTGGTGGATTCGGCGGACTCGATCGCCAGCGGCTTCCTCCTCGGCGACCTGAGCGAGACCACGGTGGCGGCCACCGAGCGCACGCCCCGGCGACAGGTGGTGGGGGTGAATCCGCTGCTGGACTTCGAGGCCGGACTGAACCAGGTGCTGGTGCTCACCCCGGGGCGCGGTCCGGGCGTCGTCGACCCGCGCCGCGCGGACATCGTCGGGGTGCTGGACGCCACGGGCTGGCGGCATGTGGACATGGCGTCGCTGGGGGACCTGTGCCCCTGGCGCTCCACGGGGCGGCTGGACGTGGGCCGGAACGTCGGGGTCCGGGCCGGGGCGGCGGTGGTGGATGGCGTCCGGCTGGTGGGGCGCGTTTCCCGCAGCGACCAGATCGGTGCGACGGTGGCGCTCCTGGATGACCCGGGGTTCCGGGTCACGGCCCTCGCGCAGCCCGTGGATGATCCGGAAGCCACGCCGCTGGTGCTCGGCGAGCTGGTCTCCGCCGGCCGAAGCGGCGCGGGCGAGGTCGTCCTCCAGTGGCGGCCCGCGTCGGGGAGCCGCCACGGGGAGTGGATCGACCTGCACTCGAGTGGCGCCGGGACGGTCGAAGTTCGCCTCTGGACGGGCTCGGGCATGCGGCGGGTGCCCCGGGGCCTCTTGCTCGGACAGGCCTCTCTGCGCTCGCCGGCCGAGCCGGGCGGCGCCTTGCTCATGGAACTCCAGGGGACCGGCGACCCCGGGGCCGATCTCAAGGTCCGGACGGGTAGCTCGCGGCTCGCGCGCCCGGCGCGGAGCAACGTGGTGTACGCGGGGGAGGGGCAGCGATGAAGCGGATCACCTCCCTGGGTGTCTTCTTCCTCTGGGTGACGCTCGCCGGCGCCGCCCAGCTGTTCCTGATCAGCGGTGCGAGCGGACCCGGAGTGGACGGGCCTGCCCTCGGCCGAGCCTGCGTCCCCGACCTGATGACGCTGGTCCTCGTGGTCGCCGTGGGGCGTCTCGACCGCAGGGACGTGGTCACCCTTGCCCTCGTCACCGCCGCGGCCCGCGCGGCCTGCACTGCGGCGTCCCCCTTCGCGGTGCTCGCCGGGTGCCTGGTCGCCGCCCTGATCGCGGACACGATCCGGCGCTTCGCCGACCTCGACCGCGCGTGGTTGCGCGCTGGGGCCGCTGGATCTGGGGCCCTCGCCCTCGGAACCTGGCTGCTCGTCGTGGACCTCGTGCGCGGCAGCGAAGCGCGGGTCACGGGCGGGCTGAGCTTCGGGCAGGCCAGCGACGGCGACTTCCTGCTGGCGGTGCTCACGGCGGCGGTCACCGCGGTGATCGCGCCGCTGGTGTGGCCCGCGCTCCACCGGCTGCCCGGCCTCCGTCGGCTCGAGCGGAGGGCCTTCTGATGCTCCGCCGCTTCCTCCCGCTGCTCGCGCTGCTGGCCCTCTCCGTCGCGACGCTGCTGGCCCGGCTCTGGGACATCCAGGTCGTCCAGCACGACGTCTGGGCCACCGAGGCAGCGAACATCGTCCGCTCGTACGGGATCGAGCCCTATCGGCGGGGAGCCATTCTGGACCGCAACGGCGAGGTCATCGTCCGGGACGAGAAGCGGTACGTGCTGGAGTTCATCTGGCGCGACTTCCGCCGCGGCCACCCGCTCGGCCAGCTCGCCATGCTGCGTTCCCTCGCGCTCGCGCGCCCGGTGGGCCTCGACGAGGCGCGCCGCAGCCCGGTGCGCGCCGCCCGCGGATACACGCTCCTCTCGCCCGATGACCTGGAGCGCTTCTCCCTCGGCGGGGAGCTCGACGCGGACGTGGACTACGTCCCGCCCATGGCGGCGGAGACCGAGAGTGGCCGCCGCGAGGGGGCGCGAGGCGCTCGCCGTCGCTCCCGCGCGGGGGACATGCGGTTCTACATCCAGCGCCTCCTGGAGCTCTCGCCGCGCGAGGTGAGGGAGCTGGCCGAGCTGGTGGAGGAGGAGGACTGCGGCGACCTCTCCTACGTCCAGCTCGCGGGGCTCATCAAGGACGAGTCCACCCAGGACATCCTGCGGCGTGTGGAGCGCGACGTGCAGGTGCGGGACGAGCAGCTCACGCGGCTCGCGCAGCTCATCCAGTGGGAGTCCCCGGAGGGGCCCGTGGAGGACGGTGACCGCCTCGTCGCGCTGATCGAGGAGCGCCGCCGCGCCGTGGACGACGAGACGGCGGACGCGCTCTTCCGGATCGCCCTGGGCTTCTCTCCCGTACGGCTGAACGAGGCGAACCTCGCTGCCATCGACCTCTCCTGGATGCTCTCCGCCCTGGACTGGGACCGGACGCGCCTGGAGGAGTGGCGCCGCTCCCGCGGCACGGCCTTCGTCAACACCACCCGCGCGGGCTTCGTGATCGCGCGCTCGAAGCCCCTCAGGGACGGCGCCGAGGATCGGGGTGATCAGGCGGCGGGGGATCGCTTCATCTCCGCCCTGGCCCACTCGTTCCGGGCGGACCCGGACGGCTGGGAGGCGCGCCACCCGATGCCGGAGGACTGGCGGGAGGTCGACCGCTTCCAGGTGCTCGACGGGCTCGCCGGCCGCCTCGAGGGAGGGAAGGTCGACGAGGCCGAGGCCCAGCGCGGGATCTTCCGCTTCCAGGAGGGGCGCCTCAGGGAGCTCGGTACCCGCGACGAGCCCCTGGTCCTCGCGCTCCTGGGAGACCTCCTCGACGGCGCCCGCCCTGGAGAGACGCCCGCCGAGCTCGCCGGCGAGTTGGTGGCCCTGGCCCGCAACGCCCGCGGGGAGTGGCAGGCGGACGACGCCGAACTCGTGGAGACCCTGCTCGGGCTCATGCACGACCGGTTCCAGCGGCGGGTCGCGGAGGTCTTCGCGCGCTCCGCGGGCGGAGTCGTCGAGCCAGGCTCGGTGCGCGTCGCCGCGCCCTGGATCGAGCGGGCCCTCGAGACCCGGCGCTACGTGGTCCGTGACCGCGGGGCGCGGCCGAAGAAGGTGGGCCAGGACCCGAGCATCGACCTGGTGCTGCTGGTGACCCGCTACCGGGAGGAGTTCGCCGGCTTCCGAGCCCGGGCCCAGACCTCGCGGGTCGCCGTCGCGACCACGGAGGACAGCGAGCAGCCCGTGGCCTCCAAGCTGATCGGCAAGGTGCGCAGCCCCTTCCTGGTGGACGTGCTCCAGCAGCGCGCGAAGGCCGAGCGCCTCATCGACCTCCAGCGCAAGCGCCGCCTGCCGGAGGAGGACGCCGCTGAGATCCTCGCCCTGGTGGACTCCACCCGGCGCGCCGGGGAGACGGTGGGGGGGAGCGGTCTCGAGGCGTGGCTCGACCGGGAGCTCTCCGGCAAGTCCGGATACCACGAGATCCAGGGGCTCCAGGACCGCGTCGAAGGCAACCGCACGCCCATCTATCGCGGCGCCCAGGACGGGCTGGACGTGACCCTGACCCTGGACATCGACTTGCAGCGGGCCGCCGAGGCGACCCTGCTCGACCCGGGGCCCTTCCCACCGGAGAGGCACCAGAACCTCGACGGTTCCGCTGATCTAAAGTGCGACGAACGATGGGCCGAGTCCCCCGTGGGGGCGCTCGTGCTCGCGACAGTGAGCGGTGACGTGCTCGCGGCAGCCTCTGTCCCGATCGCCCCGGTCGACAAGGAGGAGCTCTCGGGTGCGGATTTGGAGTGGCTTGCGCTCACGGACGGAGAGG
>CAZEFP010000394.1:0-4041 GCA_964511565.1 uncultured Planctomycetaceae bacterium | reverse complement strand
TTTGGCTCGCCTGGCTGGAAGCGGAGCGGGCCCTGGTCCAGTGGCGCGCCGCAGCCCACCGGATGGACCGCCTTTGGGAGCTCGATGCCAAGGCGAACCGCGACCTCGAGCGGGTCAGCATCCTGTTCAGCACCGGGCGCCTCGGAGAGAGCCACAGCGAGGCCGCTGACGGCGCGGCTGCGGAGCTCGTGCGCCGCCTCTCCCTCGCAGTGGACCAGGCCTCCATCGCGCGCGCACGCCTCGCCGCCGTCGTCGGCGTGGACCCTGATCGGGACCTGGCCGGCGAGGCTCCCGCCACCCCCGCCCCGGCGGCGCTGGGCCCCGCGTCCCCGGGCGTGTGGTTCGATCAGTCCGAGCACCTCAGGAGCCACCCGACCCTGCGCATGGCCCAGCGGATGTTCGACCTGCGGGAGAGCCAGGTGCGTGAGGCAGCCTCACGGGCCTGGCCCGGGGTGTCCCTTGGGCCGCGCCTCGGGTTCATCGATCCGACCCAGGTCGGCGGCGTCCTCCGCATCACGGTTCCATTCCCCTCCAGCTGGGAGGGGCGCCTCGCTGCGGCCATCGAGCGGCGCGACGCCGCGGTGGAGAACTACGAGGATCAACTTCACCTCCTCATGACCGCCGAGGCGGACGCCCTCGTCCGCGTCAGCGCGGCAGAGGCGCGGGCCTCAGGCTCCTCCGATGAAGTGGTCCGGTCCCTCATCGAGGAGTGGGAGGCGGCCCGGGCCGGGTTCCGGGTCCAGAGGACCCCCGTGGGGCAATGGACCGGCGCCCTGCGGCGGCTCTCCATGCGGGCGACCTGGGACATCGATGACCTGGAGCGTCGAGACCTCGCGACCCTGGATCTCGTGGCCGCTCGCGGCCCCATGGCCACCACCCTCTTCACCGGAGGAGACCAATGAGCTCCGTCGATCAGAACGTGGACCTCAGCGGGCTCGCCCGCAGCCAGCCAACCATCGACCCGCCCCGCCGCAGCTGGCTGCGAGCGGTGGTCCCCCTGGTGCTCCTCGGTGCGTTCGCCTTCATCCTCCGGGACGCCATCGCAGAGCTACTCACGGAGCGTGTACCCGTCACCCTGACGCGCCCTGTACGCCTCGAAGGCCAGGACGCCTCCTCCCCCTCCCAGCGCACCCTCCTCTCCCAGGCCGCAGGCTGGGTGGAGCCGGACCCGTTCCCGGTGCACGCCCCCGCGCTCGCGGGCGGCGTGGTGGTCGACGTCCTGGTCCAGGAATCCGACCACGTGAAGCTGGGGCAGCCCATCGCGCGCCTGATCGATGAGGACGCGCGGATCGAGCGCGACCGCGCCCAGGGCAAGCTCGCCATGGCCGAGGCCGAGGTCGCCCTCGCCGCGGCCGAACACCGGATCGCCGAGGCGAGCTACGAGGCGGCCATCGAGGTCACCGCGGCGCGTGACGCCGCGAGGGCCAAGCACGCGGGCCGCGTGGCCGCCGCGGCCCAGGCATCCGCGGCCGTGCGCGGCGGCCTGGCGGCGGTCTCCCTGGCGGAGAGCGAGGTGGTGGTCCAGCGTTCGCTCCAGGATGCCGGCACCTCAGGCCCCCGGCAGGTCGAGATCGCGGAAGCCGACCTCGAGGTGGCCACGAGCCGCCTCGCCACCCTCCGCGCCGCCGAGGCCCTGGCGGCCGCCGCCGCCGGCGAGGCGGCCGCCGAGCTCACCCGCGCCGAGCGGCACCTCGAGCTGCGGTTCGAAGAGCAGCGGACCGTGGAGACGAGCCTGGCGCGCCTCGCGCGAGCCCAGGGTGCCATGGCGGAAGCGCGGGCCCTCCTCGCGGCCGCCGAGCTCACCCTGGAGCGCATGGTCGTCCTTTCCCCCGTGGACGGCGTCGTGCTCGAGCGCCTCGCCGTCGCAGGCGACGAGCTCGGCGCCGGCGCCCCGGTCTGCTCCCTCTACGACCCCACCACCCTCAGGGTCCGGGTCGACGTCCCCCAGCCCGACGTCGGCGCCCTGGCGAGGGGACAGGAGGCCGAGATCCTCGCGGACTCGAGGCCTGGCCAGCCCTATGCAGGGGAGGTCCTACGGGTGGTCCAGCTGGCCGACATCCAGAAGGTGACCCTCGAGGTCCAGGTGCGCGTCCTGGACGCGGACGACCTCCTGCGCCCCGACATGCTCGCCCAGGTGCGCTTCTTCTCCAGCGAGGACCGCGCCACGGACGGCGAGGCCTCCCAGGTCGCCCGCCGCCTCGCGGTGCCCGTGGGCCTCGTGCGCGACGGCGCCATCTGGGTCCACGAACCCGATGGAGACCTCGCCGTGAGACGGCGGGTCCAGCTCGGCGAGGAGCGTACGGGCCCGGACGGCCAGCGCCTGGTCGAGGTCCTGGAGGGCCTGGACTGGACCGTGGAGCTCATCGACGACGGGCGAGAGTTGCTCCCGACCGACGCCGGACCTGAAGGGGTCCCGATCGCCCTGAGCCAACGATCCGGCACCACCGCCGGAGGAGAACAGCGATGAGCTTCATCGAACTCCGCGGCGTCACCCGCCGCTACATGAAGGGCGGGCACGCCGTCACCCCACTCGACGACGTGGATCTCGACGTGGCCCCCGGCGACTTCCTGGTGCTCCTCGGGCCGTCAGGCTCCGGCAAGACGACGCTCCTCAACCTCCTCGCCGGCATCGACCGCCCCGACGAGGGCACGGTGACGGTGGGCGACCAGAACGTGGGCGGCACCCGGGCCTCCAAGCTCGCGGCCTGGCGCGCACGGACCGTGGGGTACATCTTCCAGCGAGCCCACCTGGTCCCGGTGCTGACCGCGTACGAGAACGTGGAGCTCCCCCTCTGGCTCCAGAAGCTCTCTCGCGCCGACCGGCACCGGCGGGTGGAGCTGGCCTTGTCGGCGGTGGGGCTCACCGATCGCGCCACCCACCTCCCCAAGCAGCTCTCGGGCGGCCAGGAGCAGCGGGTCGCCATCGCCCGCGCCCTCGTCGCGGACCCCGAGCTCCTCGTCGCCGATGAGCCGACCGGCAGCCTCGACGCCGAGTCCGCCGAGGGCATCCTGCACCTCCTGCAGCGCCTCAACCGCGAGCAGGGCAAGACGATCGTCATGGTCACCCACGACGAGCAAGCCGCACGGGTGGGCACCCGCGTCTACCGCCTCCAGCGCGGGAAGCTCGTGCCGGCCGACGAGGAGCAGGAGGTGGCCCCGTGAGGGTGTGGCTCCTGATCGTCCGCAACATGCGCCGCCGCATGGGGCGGACCGCCCTGACGGTCCTCGGAGTGGCGAGCGCCCTCGCGCTACTCGTCCTGGTGGAGAGCCTCGGCACGGGCCTCTCCCGGGCCATGGACGCCACCGACGCTGCCAGGACCCTGGTGGTCTTCCGGGACAACCGGTACTGCCCCCAGACCTCGTTCCTTCCGGAGTCCTACACCCGCCGGATCGAGAGCGTGGACGGCGTGGAGCGGGTCCTCCCGGTGAAGGTCTTCCTCAACAACTGCCGGGCGAGCCTCGACCTCGTCACGTTCCAGGGGGCACCGGCAGGGGACCTCCTCGCCCAGCGGGACCTGGTGACGGTCGCGGGCGACCTGGAGACCTTCGAGCGCGAGAAGGATTCGGCGCTCGTCGGGCAGACCTTCGCCGCGCGGAAGGGGCTCGCCGTGGGCGACCGCTTCCGCTTCGGTGAGATCGACGTGAAGATCGCCGCCATCGTCGCCTCGTCGGACTCCACCCAGGAGTCACTGATCCTGACGCACCTGGAGTACCTCCAGCGCGCGGGTCCGGTGAACCGGCTCGGCACGGTGACCCAGTTCGAGGTCCTCGTGGACGAGGACGCTGATCCCGCCGTGGTCGGCGCCGAGATCGATGAGGGCTTCGCGACCGCCGAGTCGCCCACGGACACCCGCCCGCGCATCGCCTACCTGGAGAGCGCCACCCGGGACCTGCGGGAGATCCTCCGCTTCGGCCGCCTCCTCGGCCTCGCCTGCATCGTGGTGGTCCTCTCGCTCGTGGCCAACACGGTCATCATCGCGGCCCAGGAGCGCGTGCGAGAGACCGCGGTCCTGCGCGCCATCGGCTTCCGAGAGGGGCACA
>CAZEFP010000393.1:0-4056 GCA_964511565.1 uncultured Planctomycetaceae bacterium | reverse complement strand
GGGCGCCGCCGTGGGGCACGCCGCGCCGTCATAGACGGCGATCGTCGTGTCGAAGCTCGCCTGGCAGGTGTTGACCTCCGTGGACCCGTCCACGGTGGCGGTCCACAGGTACCAGATGTCCCTGTGGATCTGGCCGCCCGACCCGCAGCCGTCCGCCACGCCATCCGTCATGGCCTGGGTGGTGTCCATCGGGAAGACGCCGAAGCCGGTGATGGGCGCGGGGTTCGCGCAGGTGTCGTTGGCAACCCCCGTCACCGAGGCGATGGTGAGCGTCGCCGTCCCGCGCGCCACGTCGTTCCACCCCCCGACCCGGACGCGATAGTCCACCCCCGCCACCGCGGTGAACGCCAGCCTCGAGCGGAGCGCGCACTGGTCGTCGTTGCACACGATCGGCGCTGCCGTCGCGCAGCTCTCGTCGGGATAGACCGCCATGGTGGTGTCGAAGGTCGCCGCGGCGCAGGTGTCCATCTGCACTGTCCCGCTCACCGTGCTCGTCCACCGGAACCACACGTCGTTGTGGATCTGACCGTTCTCCCCGCAGCCGTTCGCCGGGCCGTCGGTGGCCGCGACGGAGGTGTCCACGGGGAACGCCCCCGTGCCCGTGATCGGCTGGGCGAAGACGCAGAGGTCCGCCCCCTGGGCGCCCGCGTTCGGCGCGAGGGCCGCCAGGAACAGGGTGGAGAGCGGCGCGAGGATGGAGACCTTCATGGCTCGACCTTACGGGCGCCGGCCGGAAACATGAAGGACACCCGCAGGGGCGGCCCCGAGAGGGCTCTTTCTCACCGCCTGAGCCCCGATCAGCTCAGGTGGCCGAGGGCCAGGAGCGCGTAGAACGTGTACTCCACGTCGAGCTCCTCCTCGGCCCAGTGACCGTAGAAGCTCTTCCCGTTCCAGAGGGTGTCGAGGTAGTCGAGGCACAGCTCCTTCGCGCCGCCGAGGTCCGCCCCGAGGATCCCCAGGGCGTGGAGGATCGTGGCGGTGGAGAGCAGGTCCGGCATGGGCGCGTCCGGGATCGCCTTGTACCCGCCCTTGGGGTGGATCTGGGACATGAGCCAGGGGGCCACGTCGTCGGGGACCGGCAGCTCCAGCTGGGAGAGCACCGCCACGGCGGCCGCGGTGGAGGGGCCCATCCCCCACTTCAGCTCACTCTCGTTGGAGAACCCGCCGTCGGGCGTTCGGAGCTCCGCCATGGCCGCGCCGAGCACCGCGGGCGCGGGCATCGGGACCCCGACGTCCTGGTAGACCCCCAGCGCGAGGAACGCGTCGTAGAGGGTGCCGCGGGCGCGTCCGGGCTCCATGCCGAAGGACCCGTCGGCGCTCCGGCACGTGGAGAGGTGCTCGGTGATCGAGGCCACGAAGGTGTCGCTGGGCCACCCCTCGCCCAGCGCGGCCCAGCAACGGACGAGGCAGGCGCGGTGCACGAGGTCCAGGTCCTCCCCGTCGCCGAAGGTCTGGAGGTAGGGGCGGACCTGGTCCGCGGGGAGCTCCTCGGACAGCGCCACCAGCGCGTCCAGGAGGAACGCGGTGTAGTAGAGGTCCGGCTTGCCCGCGCGGTCCGCGCCGCCCCCCTCGGCGGTGAGCTGGGAGCGGACGAACTCCACGACCCGCGGCGTCGCGTCCCCGAGCACCCCCGGCGCGAGCCGGGCGACCTGCAGCATCTCGAGGCGGAGGCTCAAGCGGTGGTCTTCGGCGCCTCTTCCTGGCGAGCCCGGTTCAGCGCCTCGAACTCGGAGCAGTACCCCTCGATGAGGTCACCCTCCCCGAAGATCTTGCCCACGACCCGGCGCAGGAGCCCCTTGACGCTGGGGTGCTGGAGCGGCGTCAGCGACTCCACCGCCGCCACCTCGTAGGCGTCCGCGAGGTCGCGGGCCTTCTGGACCACGCCCCACTCCCCCAGGCGCGCCTCGAGGGCCCTCCGCTCGTCGGAGCCGGGGGCGCCGACGGGGCGCTCCTTGCGCCAGATCGCGTCGAGCATGGCCTCGGCGTCGCCGCCTGCCGCGCGCTTGTGGGCGATGGCCATGATGAGCGAGGGGCGCAGGTCCGCGAGGTCGTCCGAGTCGCCCTCCCCGGTGAAGTCGTCCAGGTCGTCGTGGATCTGGTAGGCGATGCCGAGAGCCTCGCTGTACGGCCCGAGCACCTCGAGGACCTCCGGCGCGGCGCCCGCGAGCAGCGCGCCCTGGCGCAGGGCGACCTCGAAGGCCGGTGCGGTCTTCTCCCGGAAGATCCCGAGGACGTCGAGGGAGGTGAGGGGCCGCGGGGCGCGGGCCCAGTTGAGCTCGGCGCCCTGGCCGCGGGAGAGCGTCGCGTGCCCCTGGGCGGCGACGGACAGGAGCTGCGCGCGGGTCTCGCCGTCCACCTCGAGCTCACCCAAGAGGCGGTAGCCCTCGCCGAGGAGCAGGTCCCCGATGTTGATCGCCACCGCGACGCCGTGCTCGGCGTGGAGCGTGGGCGCGCCGTAGCGCACGTCGTCCCCGTCCTCGATGTCGTCGTGGATGAGCGACGCCTTGTGGAAGCACTCGATGGCCACGGCGAGCTTACGCACATCGGCGGTGAAGGCCGGCGCCTCGGCGCGCCCCTCGCTCTCGAGGGCCATCCAGATGGCGGTCGCGAGGTAGGGGCGCCAGCGCTTGCCGTCGCGAGAGAGCCACTCGCGGGCGAGGTCGTCGGTGGCCGGGTCGACGCCGGCGGCGGGGCCCATGACCTCGTCCAGCGCGGCGCGGGTGAACCACGCGCGGACGTCGCCCTTCAGGCCCTCGAGGTCGAGGCGGTAGGTGCGGTCCTCCGCGGTGAGGTGGATGAGGTCGCGGACCTGGTCCACGTCCACGTTGGTGTCGATGCAGTCGTCCTGGAGCAGGGGGATCGACATGCCGGGGATCGCGACGCGCTCCATGTGCGGGAAGCACTTCTCGAGCACGTTGAGGCAGGAGACGCCGACGATGGCGTCGATCTTGCCGGTCTCCACCATCGCCGTGACGATGGCCGAGCCCTCCGCGATGAGCACCGCGTAGCCGAGCTCCTCAGCCTCGCGGGTGAAGTCCTCGATGGAGCACAGACCGCACTCCTTGCACAGCATCCCGAACTCGTCGAAGGGCGCCGGGCAGTGCTCTTCGACCCGCAGGCACTTCGGCAGGAGCAGCAGGCGGCGCTCGTAGGGCACCTGGGCCAGCTCGTCCCGCCAGACCTCGTTGTTCACGAGGACCGCGGTGTAGTCCACGAAGACCTCGTCTACATCCGCCCGGCGGACCACCTCGACCGCCAGCTCCCGCAGCTGCAGGATCGAAGCCGGCGCGACCACCGCGCGCTCCGCCACGAGCGCCGCAGCCAGGCTCCGCAGCCGGTCGCGGGTCGCCCGCTCGTTGGGGATGTTGGACTGGGTCCTGCGCTCCCGGACGATGGGCAGCCGGCGGGGCAGCTTCACCGTCGTCTCGCCGCCGGAGAGGGTGCTCCGGATCGCGGGGGCGGCCTCAACGGGCGCCTCGGAGGGCGCCTCGGGGGAGGCGGTGGCAGGATCGAAGGGCGGGTTCATCGGTGACGTGTGCGAGCAGGGGTTCGCCAGATTCTATGGCCTCGATGCCAGAGGTGCGCCGAAACGCCGCCCCCGCTGAAGAACCTGTACACGACGCCGTGGACCCGTGCTCGGCTCAGGTGTACGCGCCGAACCCGAAGAACCAGTGCTTCTTCGCGAAGCGGTACATCCAGTGCTTCTCCGGGATCTCGTTCCCCGGGTCGTGCTGGCTCGGACGGGACTCCATCCGGTCGTACTCCTCGAAGGCGTCCCCCCGGGCCGTGGTGTCGCGGGCGCCGTGGCGCCGGCCCACCTCGGCCAGCTTGTCGGGGGCCTCGAGCACGATGCAGCCGCGGGTGGTCTCCGCGGCGGTGCGCCGGAAGTCCTCGAGCATCTTGGACTCGGTCAGGGTCTTGTAGATGTCCCCGTCGTTGTCCTGGATGCGCTCGGTGGCGTACTGGACGATCGGGCAGGGCTCCACGTCGCCGTAGGGCGAGATGTGGTGGCTGATCCCGATGGCCGCGGGGCACAGGGCCTGGCCCTTGTCGTCC